>DAIMZU010000764.1:0-1797 GCA_036733845.1 Ramlibacter sp. | reverse complement strand
CCCCCGCCACGGCCTTGTCGACGCACTCCAGGTGGTCATCGATGGATGCGAAGACCGGCTCCAGGTTGACCGCGACAAAGGCGCAGCCCTGCGCTTCAAGGCGGGCGAGCCAGGGATTCCAGAAGCCGCGGTTGCACACGATGCCATGCACCAGCACGACACCCCTGCGGCCGTGGACGCCCGGACCCGCCAGCCGGTCGGGGTGGCGCCGCCAGCGAAAAGGCTGCCGCCATGCGAACACCACCACGTCCAGCCAGGTTTCCACCCACCACGCCCGCAGCAGTTCGCGCGCACTGGCCGCCGGCGCCGGGTCGCCGCGGCGCGTCAGCGGCACCAGCAGGAACTCCGCCGCGAGGAAGAAGGAATGCCCCAGTGCGATGGCGACAGCGCCGAGCAGCGCCAGGACCGGGGAGCGGGGCGCCATCCAGGACACCCAGGCGACGACCGCCACCGCGACCCCCAGCAGGATCGCAGCCTCCAGGCGGGCCAGGGTGGAGCTTTTGGGCATGCCGCCAAGTATCGCGCCGGGCGCTTGTCGCATCGGGGACGATCCGGCCGTCCCACCTAGGACAAGCCCGGTGACCCGTCCGCACCACGCGGCCGGACAATGGCGACACCCTTTCCCTGGAGGACGGATCGATGGATGTGATGGAAGCGGCGCACGGCACGCAGCGCCCCTGGCTCGGCAGCTATCCGAAAGACGTGCCGCACCAGGTGGATGTCGGGCGATACACCTCGGTGACGCAGTTGCTCGAGGAGTCGTTCCGCAAGAACGCGAGCCGGCCGTTCTCCGTCTGCATGGAAACGTGGATGAGCTACGGGGAGCTCGACCGCCTCTCCGCAGCGTTGGGCGCATGGCTGCAGGACCAGGGCCTCGAGCCCGGCGCGCGCGTGGCGATCATGCTGCCCAACATCCCGCAGTTCGCGGTCACCATGGCGGCCGTGCTGCGCGCCGGCTACACCTGCGTCAACGTCAACCCGCTCTATACCGCCCGCGAACTGGAGCACCAGCTCAAGGACTCGGGCGCGCAGGCCATCGTCATCCTCGAGAACTTCGCGCACACGCTCGAGAAGGTGATCGACGCCGTCCCGGTGCGCCATGTGGTGGTCGCCTCGATGGGTGACCTGCTGGGCTTCTGGTACGGCCGCTGGATCACCTTTGCCGTGCGCCACCTGGCGAAGATGGTGCCGGCCTTCGAGCTGCCCCTGTCGGGCGGGCGCAAGGTCACGCACTTCCGGCAGGCCCTGGCGGAGGGTGCCGGTCGCACACTGCGCCCGGGCGGGCAGACCCACGACAGCATCGCCTTCCTGCAGTACACCGGGGGCACGACCGGATTGTCGAAAGGGGCCGTGCTGACCCACGGCAACATCATCGCGGCCATCCTGCAGGCCGAGGCCTGGTTCACGCCCGCGCTGGCGCGCGTCGGCGACGTCTCGCGCACCAACCTCGTGGCGGCGCTGCCGCTGTACCACATCTTCGCACTCACGCTGTGCCTGCTGGGCATCCGCTGGGGCGCCCACCTGACGCTGATCCCCAACCCGCGCGACATCGGCAAGTTCATCGAGGTGCTCAAGCGCCGGCCCTTCCATATCCTGCCGGCGGTCAACACCTTGTTCAACGCGCTGATGCTCCACCCGCGCTTCCGCACCATCGACTTCTCTCAGCTGGCCGTGTCGCAGGCGGGGGGCATGGCCGCTTCCGAAGGCACGGCGCGGCAATGGCAGCAGTTGACCGGCTGCGCCATGGTGGAAGGCTGGGGCATGAGCGAGACCTGCGCCATCGGCACCAACAATCCG
>DAIMZU010000763.1:0-1805 GCA_036733845.1 Ramlibacter sp. | reverse complement strand
GGCACCCGCACTGGAAAAGCGCGCAGCGCAGCCCGCAGCCCACGGTCCGGAAACGGCGCCTCGTAGGCGGCGCATTCGGCCGCGGTCAGGTGCGGATTGCCGCGCGCCATCAGGCGGCCGATGCTGAAGTCGGGCTGGCGGGCGCACATCGCGCGCCAGTCCAGGAATCCCGGGGAGAGCGGCTCGTCACCGGTCGCCAGCAGCGTGTTCATCGCGAGCAGGCCAGCGTAACGGTGGGGCGCCTCCATCGGCAGGGTCAGGCCGAGCAGGCCGCCCCAGTCCTGCACGACCAGGACCACGCGCCGGAGGTCGAGCCGCTCGATGAACTCGAGCAGCACCTGCCGATGCCAGTCGAAGCGGTGGGCCGCCTCCCGCTTGGGCTTGTCGCTGCGTCCGAAGCCGACCAGGTCCGGCGCGATGACGCGGTGGCCTGCGCCGAGGAAGACCGGGATCATGCGCCGGTACAGGTAGCTCCAGGTGGGATTGCCGTGCAGGCACAGCCACGTGATCGGCGCGTCCGGCGGGCCTTCGTCGAGGTAGTGCATGCGCAGGCCGGCCAGGGCCGGCAGGTCGGACAGGTAGTTCGGCTTCCAGGGATAGCCGGGCAGGCCCTCGAAGCGGGAATCGGGCGTGCGCAGCGCGTCTTCGCGCAGGGGCTGGGCCGCCCCACGCGCCTCGGCCCGCCGTCCACGGAAGAAAGCCGCCAGGAGCTCCCCGCACTCGCCCGCCAGCACACCCCCCACGCTGCGCGTGTGATGGTTCAGGCAGGGCTCGGCGAACAGGTCGACCACCGATCCCGCGCAGCCGGTCTTGGGGTCCGACGCGCCCCACACCACGCGCGCAAGCCGGGCGTGCATGATCGCGCCGCTGCACATGGCGCAGGGCTCGAGCGTGACATACAGATCGCACCCGTCCAGGCGATAGTTGCCCAGCGCCTGCGCGGCAGCGCGCAGCGCCTGCACCTCGGCGTGCGCGGTGGGATCGTGCGCAGACACCGGTGCATTGCGGCCGACACCCACGACGCGGCCGCCCTGCACCACGACTGCACCCACCGGGACCTCGCCGTCGGCACCGGCCAGGCGGGCCTGCTCGAGCGCGAGGCGCATGCAGTCCTCGTCCTGTGCCTGGCCCTGCGGCGCGGGCGGAAAAGGTGCGGGATCGGACATGCGGCCGATTGTGCCTTGGCGCTGCCGCGTGCTGCCGCCTGGTGCCTCAGTACAGCACGGCGAGGGCGGCATAGGCCGCCACGCCGGCGAGGAAAGCCGGAAACCGGCTCTCGCGCTCCTCGGGAAGTTCTTCCTTCATGACGTTCAGAATCACGCCGCCGGCCAGGATGGCCGTCATCAGGTGCACGGCCACTTCCGGCAGTTCGTGGCGCAGGCCGACGAACCATCCGGCGATCACCGCCGCAGCCAGCAGCCAGCGGCCGCTGCGCTCGTAACGATGCTTGTGGTGCATGCGCAAGGCCTGGTCGTTCACGAGGACGTGCAGGGCCATGGCGGCGGCGTACATGCCCAGGTTCTCGCGCTGTCCATGGACGAGGAGGTAGCCGATCAAGGCGTTGTAGGTCGCGAACGACCCCGCGTGGACCGCGAACACCCAGTCGTGGGTGACGTCGTCCTGGTTGTCCTGGCGCTGGCGGCTGCGCGACGCCACGGCGAACTGCTCCAGTCCGTAGAACACCACCAGCCCCAGCAGGGCCGCGGCATACGCCTGGTACTCGAACACCTGCCAGCCGGCGCCCCCCTCCTCCATCCGCGCTTGGGCCTGGCCCACCTCGGGCAGCAGGTGGAGGAATACATAGC
>DAIMZU010000762.1:0-1811 GCA_036733845.1 Ramlibacter sp. | reverse complement strand
ACCTGGGAGGAGGACGGGCACAGCTACATGCTGCCCCTGCTGTCCCTGGACGATCCGGATGGGTCGTCGTACTTCGTCCCGCTCGCGCTGGCCTGGGAGGATGGCGACGACGACGAACGCAGCGCCCGCCTGCAGCCCGCGGCGCTCGCCCGGGTGCGCCAGCACGCCAACGTGGGGGTGATGGCGGACGCCTTCCACGACGCCCATTTCTGCCACGCGCTGATCGCCGCCATTGGTGCCGGGCGCGAGATCCCCGCCGGGCACGGACGCATGGTCTTTCGTCCGACGCAGGCCTTCGCCGACCGCGCCACGGGCACGGCAGGCCGGCCGGTGTCGCGGCCGCTCGGCATGAGCAGCAACACCGTGGTCCTGGTGGACGACACCCTGTTCCTCAAGGGGTACCGCCGCGTGCGCGAAGGCACCAATCCGGAACTGGAGATGGGCCGCTTCCTCACCGACGTGGCCCGCTTCGCCAATTGCGTGCCGGTGCTCGGCTCGCTCGAGTACGTGTCCGAAGACGGGCGGACCATGACCCTGGCGATGGTGCAGTCCTACATTCCCAACCAGGGCGACGGCTGGGACTACACGCTGGGTTACCTGGAGCGGCACCTCGAACTGGTGCGCGGCTCCGACGCCCCGCCCGAACCGCCGCCGCTCGCCCACGGCGGTTTCCTCGAACTGGCAGGCACGCTGGGCCGCCGCACCGCCGAGATGCACCGCGCACTGGCCATCCGCAGCGGCGATCCCGCCTTCGAGCCGGAGCCGATGCTCGCGGGCGACGCCGACTGGCTGCGCGAGCGCGCGCTGCGTGAATCGGATGAAACGCTGGAGCTGCTGCGGGCCCGCATCGACGGCCTGCCCGAGCCGGTCCAGGAGGAGGCGCAAACGCTGCTCGCCCGGCAAGAGGCCCTGCGGGAGACCATCACGCAGGCCCAGGTCCGCGTCGAAGGGGGCCTGCGCACCCGCTACCACGGCGATTATCACCTCGGCCAGGTGCTGGTCAGCGGCAACGACTTCCTCATCATTGACTTCGAGGGCGAGCCGGCGCGCAGCTTCGAGGAGCGCCGTGCCAAGGGGTCGGCGCTGCGCGACGTCGCGGGCATGCTGCGCTCGTTCAACTATGCGCGCTGGTCGGCGCTCAAGCGGGTGGCCCGCAGCACCGGCGAGGTCGAGCGGCTGATGCCCGTGGCGGCCGACTGGGAATCCGCGGTGCGCCAGGCCTTCCTCGACGCCTACGCCGCGACGCTCGATGACGGCCGCCCGATCGATGCGGGGCTGCTCTCCCTGCTGGAACTGGAGAAAGCCCTGTACGAACTTCGCTACGAGCTGAACAATCGGGTGGAGTGGGCGCAGGTGCCCCTGCAAGGCCTGCTTGCCCTGCTGCCGCCCGCCACGCGCTGAAACCGAACACGCCACCGCCTGCCAGGACCGCCATGGAAACCTTGGAAACATCGCTCGAACCGGCGCGCCTCTTCCTGTTGCAGGTGGTGGCCTTTCTTCCCCGGCTGCTGGCCGCGGCGGTGATCCTCCTGGTGGGCTGGCTGATCGCCAAGGCGGCCCGCTTCGCGATCGAGAAGGCGCTGCGCGCGATCAACTTCCACGTGCTCACCGAGCGCGCCGGCCTCGACCAGGTGCTCCGCCAGGGCGGCTCGCAGGCCGACACAACGCGCCTCGTGGCGGTGCTGGTGTACTGGCTGGTGCTGCTGGCCAGCCTGATGGTCGCCGTCAACAGCATGGGACTGCGCTACCTTGCCGAGCTGATCTCGCGCGTGGTCTGGTTCGTGCCCAGCCTGTTCGTGGCGCTTCTGATC
>DAIMZU010000761.1:0-1813 GCA_036733845.1 Ramlibacter sp. | reverse complement strand
GGTCAAGGTGGCCTCGAGCGGCGCCCGGGCGCTGCGCATCGTCCGCTCCGGGACGCCGCCGCAACTGGTGCTGCTGGACGTGATGATGCCGGCGATGGACGGCTACGAAGTCTGCCGGCAGCTCAAGGCCGACCCGGCCACCCGTGAGGTCCCGGTGATCTTCCTCACGGCCCTGGCAGGCGTGGAAGACGAGGCCCGGGGACTTGCGCTCGGTGCGGTCGACTACATCACCAAGCCCCTGAGCCCGCCCATCCTGCTGGCCAGGGTGAAGAACCACCTCGCGCTCGGGGCCCTGCACGAACTCGACACGCGGCGCCTCGCGCAGCTGACCCGCGAGAAGCAATTGCTCGAACAGGAGCAGGCCCGCACCGAGCGCCTCATGCTGAGCATTTTTCCCCAGGCGATTGCCGAGCGCCTGAAAGCGGGAGAGAACCATATCTCGGGCTTTTACCCCCACGTGACGGTGCTGTTCAGTGACCTGGTGGGCTTCACGGCGATCGCTTCGGGGCGCGGTCCGACCGAGGTGGTCGACCTGCTCAACGACCTGTTCAGCCGCTTCGACATCCGCGCGGCTCGCCTGGGGCTGGAAAAGATCAAGACCATCGGCGACGCGTACATGTGTGCGGCCGGCGTTCCGGTCGAGGTTCCGGATCCGGCGCAGCGCTGTGCCGAGATGGCTTTGGGCATGCAGGCTGACCTGCGTGACTTCAATGCGGCCCGGGGACTGGACCTCGCCATGCGTTCGGGCATGCACACCGGGCCGCTGGTGGCCGGGGTGATCGGCAGCAGCAAGTTTTCCTATGACCTGTGGGGCAACACGGTGAACATCGCGAGCCGCATGGAGTCACTGGCGGCCACGGGGTGCATCCAGGTGAGCCCCGCCACGCGCGAAGCGCTGGGTGCTGCTTACGAGTTCGAGGAGAACGAGGCGATCGAGGTCAAGGGCGCCGGGCGAATGGTCACCTACAACCTGCTGCGGCGGACTGCCGGCTGATTCAGCTGACCGCCCCCTCCGTCATTCCCGCGAAAGCGGGAACCCCCGCCCGCAAAGATGCGGTGCGTTGTAATGCGGACACCCCGCTCCTGGGTGCGCGGGGATGACGATCTCCCGTCACCGCCCCGGCTGCATGGCGGCCAGGGCGGCGGCGCGCTCGAGCACCTGCGGCGCCAGCGCCTGCACCGCCTGGAAGTGCGTCAGATACACCTCGCCCCCCAGGTGCTGCAGGAACCCGGTGTCCTGCAGGCGGTCCATCACCGGACCCTTGACTTCGCTCAGGTGCAGCCGGATGCCTGCGTACCGCAGGCGCTCGTCGATGGCTTCGAGGCTCTCGAGCGCGCTGGCGTCGATGGCGTTCACCGCGGAACATTGCAGGACCAGGTGGCGCAGTTGCGGACGCCGCGCGACGGCGTCGTTGATGTGGTCCTCCAGGGCACGTGAATTCGCGAAGTACAAACTTTCATCGACCCGCAGCCCCAGCAGGGTCTCGTCCGTCACGACCGGGTGGCGCAGCACGTTGCGGAAATGCTCGGTCCCCGGAACCAGCCCGACCTCGGCGATGTGCGGACGGCTGGTTCGGAACAGGAACAGCGCCAGCGATACGCCGACACCCGCGATGAGGCCGGCCTCGACCCCCATCGCCAGGGTGACCCCGATGGTCGCGGCCACGGCCACGAAGTCGGCAGGCGAATAGGCCCAGGTCCGGCGCAGCACCCCCAGGTCGAGCAGCGACAGCACGGCGACCACGATGGTGGCGGCCAGGGTCACCTGGGGCACGTAATACAAGGCGGGCGTCAGCAGCAGCGCGGCCAGCAG
>DAIMZU010000760.1:0-1814 GCA_036733845.1 Ramlibacter sp. | reverse complement strand
CGTTCGGCTTCGATGCGCCCGAGGAAATCCAGCAGGACATGATCCGCAACCTGCCCGCCTCGGCAGGTTATTCGGACAGCAAGGGCATCTTCGCAGCGCGCAAGGCGGTGATGCACTACACGCAGCAGCAGGGCATCAAGGGCGTCACCCTCGATGACGTCTACCTGGGCAACGGGGCCAGCGAGCTCATCGCGATGGCCGCCAACGCGCTGCTCAACGATGGCGACGAGTTGCTGCTGCCAATGCCCGACTACCCGCTGTGGACGGCCGTGACCTCCCTGTCCGGCGGCACGCCGGTGCACTACCTCTGCGATGAATCCAATGGCTGGATGCCCGACCTGGCCGACATCCGCCGGAAGATCACGCCGCGCACCAAGGGCCTGGTGATCATCAACCCCAACAATCCGACCGGAGCGCTCTATTCGGACGAGCTGCTGCGCGGCATCATCGCCATCGCGCGCGAGCACGGCCTGGTGCTGCTGGCCGACGAGGTCTACGACAAGGTCCTCTACGACGGCGTACGCCACACCGCGCTGGCCAGCCTGTCCGAGGACGTGCTCACGCTCACCTTCAACTCGCTGTCCAAGAGCTACCGCTCGTGCGGCTACCGGGCAGGCTGGATGGTGGTGTCGGGCGACCGCAAGGCCGCGGCCGACTACATCGAGGGCCTGAACATGCTCACCAACATGCGCCTGTGCGCCAACGTGCCGGGGCAGTGGGCGATCCAGACCGCGCTGGGCGGCTACCAGAGCATCAACGAACTGGTCGGCCCCGGCGGCCGGCTGCGGCGCCAGCGCGACCTGGCCTACGAGCTCATCACCGCGATCCCGGGCGTCACCTGCGTCAAGCCGCAGGCGGCGCTCTACATGTTCCCGCGGCTCGACCCGGCGGTCTACCCCATCCAGGACGACCGCCAGTTCTTCCTGGAGCTGCTGCAGGAGACGCGCGTGATGCTGGTGCAGGGCTCCGGCTTCAACTGGCCGCAGCCCGACCATTTCCGCATCGTGTTCCTGCCGCACGAGGATGACCTGCGCGAGGCCATCGGCCGCATCGCGAAGTTCCTCGAGCAGTACCGCAAGCGCATGGGCACCGACCGCCTCGCGGTCGCCTGAGCCGCCTTCCTGAATTCAAACTTCCAGACCTCCACGTCATGAAACCCATCCAAGTCGGCCTGCTGGGCATCGGCACCGTCGGCAGCGGCGTCTTCAACGTCCTGCAGCGCAACCAGACCGAGATCATGCGCCGCGCCGGCCGTGGCATCGAGATCGCCATGGTGGCCGACCTCGACACCGCAAGGGCAGAGTCCGCGGTGGGCGGCCGCGCCCGCGTGGTGGCCGATGCGCGCGCCGTCATCGCCGACCCGTCCATCGACATCGTCGTCGAGCTCATTGGCGGCTACGGCATCGCCCGCCGGCTCGT
This sequence comes from Ramlibacter sp., assembly GCA_036733845.1. Classification (GTDB taxonomy): domain Bacteria; phylum Pseudomonadota; class Gammaproteobacteria; order Burkholderiales; family Burkholderiaceae_C; genus Ramlibacter. Next base: position 395 of record DAIMZU010000760.1, on the reverse strand, counting down.
CATGGAGGCGATCGAGGCCGGCAAGCACGTGGTCACCGCCAACAAGGCGCTGCTCGCCGTGCACGGCACCGAGATCTTCGAGGCGGCGCACCGCCGTGGCGTGATGGTGGCCTTCGAGGCCGCGGTCGCGGGCGGCATCCCCATCATCAAGGCGCTGCGCGAGGGCCTGACGGCCAACCGCATCGAGTGGATCGCCGGGATCATCAACGGCACCACCAACTTCATCCTCTCCGAAATGCGCGACAAGGGGCTGGACTTCGACGTCGTGCTCAAGGAGGCCCAGCGCCTGGGCTATGCCGAGGCCGATCCCACGTTCGACATCGAAGGCGTCGACGCCGCTCACAAGGCCACCATCATGTCGGCCATCGCCTTCGGCATCCCCGTGCAGTTCGACA
>DAIMZU010000759.1:0-1816 GCA_036733845.1 Ramlibacter sp. | reverse complement strand
TCTACATGCACCGCACCGGCCACTGGCTGGGCATGGACGTGCACGACTGCGGCAGTTATGTGGAGCCGGGGGAAGTCGGCAGCGTGAGCGAGCGCAAGGATCCGCTGTCGGGGGAAACGATCCAGAACCGGCCCAGCCGCATCCTGCGGCCAGGGATGGTGCTCACCATCGAACCGGGGATCTATGTGCGCCCCGGCGAGGGCGTGCCGGAGGCGTTCCACCACATCGGCATCCGGATCGAAGACGACGCGATCTTGACCGAGGGCGGATGCGAACTGATCACGCGCGGCGTCCCGGTGGAAGGCGACGAGATCGAGGCGCTGATGGCAGCCTAGGCGCCTGCGGGTCCCTGCCCGCCAGCGTAATCGCAGATGATCGACGCCAGGTCCGCGGGCATGTGGCCTGCCTGCTGAAGCTGCTGCTCGGTTTCCAGGCGTTCGACGCCAGAGGACAGCGTCGCCAAGCGCCGCTGCGAGCCCTCGAGGTCCGTGGGAGCCTGCGGGTCCGTGGGACCGGGTGGACGGGTGGGGCAGAGCGCGCCCCTGGAACCCTCCCAACATGGTCCCGCAACACACGAGCGGCATCACCGTGCGCCTGATGCAGCTTCGGCGGTTCTCGGCAGCATGGCACCCGAGGCTTTGCAGCCGATCGAACTCCCACTGCTGCCGTGCCGGCCTCGGGGGCTATCGGACAGGCCACGCACCGCGCCACGGCCGAGGCCTATACTCGCAAGCCCCTGAGACGACCTGAGGGCGCCCTGACCGCGCCCGCCCGCTGGAGACCCCGATGCCCGATAACGAACCGGCCAAGCCGGAAGACAAGCGCGCCATCCTGCGCCAGGCCGCCCTTGAATATCACGAGTTCCCGACGCCGGGGAAGGTGGCCATCCAGGCCACCAAGCAGCTGATCAACCAGCACGACCTGTCGCTGGCCTACACGCCCGGCGTGGCGGCGCCCTGCGAGGAGATCGTCAAGGATCCGGTCAACGCCTTCAAGTACACCTCGCGCGGCAACCTCGTGGCGGTGGTGACCAACGGCACCGCCGTCCTGGGGCTGGGCGACATCGGCCCGCTCGCTGCCAAGCCGGTCATGGAAGGCAAGGGCGTGCTGTTCAAGAAGTTCGCCGGCATCGATGTGTTCGACATCGAGATCGCCGAGAAGGACAACCTGGACAAGCTGGTGGACATCATCGCCGCGCTCGAGCCCACCTTCGGCGGCATCAACCTGGAAGACATCAAGGCACCCGACTGCTTCTATGTCGAGCGCAAGCTGCGCGAGCGCATGAACATCCCGGTGTTCCATGACGACCAGCACGGCACGGCCATCGTCGTCGGCGCCGCGATCATCAACGGGCTGAAGGTGGTGGGCAAGAAGCTCGACGAGGTGCGCCTGGTCACCTCCGGCGCCGGTGCCGCGGCGCTGGCCTGCCTGCAGCTGCTGGTCAAGCTCGGCCTGCCGCGCCAGAACATCTTCGCCACCGACCTCGCGGGCGTGGTGTACGAGGGCCGCATCGAGCTGATGGACGAGGACAAGCGCCAGTTCGCGCAGAAGACGTCGATGCGCACGCTGTCCGAAGCGATCGAGGGCGCCGACGTGTTCCTGGGCCTGTCGGCTGGGGGCGTTCTCAAGCCCGAGATGGTGCGCAAGATGGCGCCCTCGCCATTGATCCTGGCGCTGGCCAACCCCAATCCCGAGATCACTCCCGACGACGCGCACGCGGTGCGCCCTGACGTGGTGATGGCCACCGGCCGCACCGACTATCCGAACCAGGTCAACAACGTCCTGTGCTTCCCCTACATCTTCCGCGGCGCGCTGG
>DAIMZU010000758.1:0-1817 GCA_036733845.1 Ramlibacter sp. | reverse complement strand
CACGCGCTGCTTATCGGGCCATCGCCGGCCCGCTGCACCGGTGCGCGAGACCGTGGTCACCGTGCAGCGGCACACGGACATGCGGACCGGTTGTCAGGACAGTGCGGCGTCTTCACCAATGCCCGCGAGGCACGATGGAAGCCGAGCGCATTGGCCATGCGGGCGCACAGCGCACCTCCGGGCGCGAGAGCCCTGCGCACCCTGGAGGACAGGATGGCCACCGGGCGGCGCCGGTTGAACCATCGATCAACCTCGGGATGAACCCTAGCTCGCCACGCGGGCTGCCACGCCGCGTTGCTTCTTCATAGGTTGACCGCGCATTCAAGCTTGATGCACATCAACCTTGTTCCTAGGATTGGGTTCTTCTTAGGGCACGTGTAGTTGCCTGCAACCGGAGACACCATGAAGAATCCATCCAGCCCCACGCGGCGCTCGCTGCTCGCGGCCGCCACCATGCTCGCCGCAGGCTTCGGCCACATGGCGATCGCGCAAGAGAACTACCCCACCAAGCCGGTCACCCTCATCGTGCCCTTCACTCCCGGCGGTAGCAACGACGTCATCGCCCGCGTGATTGGCCAGCGGCTCAGCCAGATCTGGAACCAGCCGGTCATCGTGGACAACAAGGCAGGCGCCGCCGGAAGCATCGGGACCGACCACGTGGCCAAGGCCCCTGCGGATGGCTACAAGCTGCTGATCACCAACAACAACACCATGTCCATCAATCCGGTGCTGTTGCCGAAGACGCCGTACGCCGTCGCGCGCGATTTCGCCCAGGTCACGCAACTCGGCGCGGTGCCGGTCGTGCTGGTAGCGAACTCGAACGTGAAGGCCACGACCGTGAAGGAACTCGTGGCGCTCGCGAAGGCCACTCCGGGCAAGCTCACTTATGCCTCGTCGGGCTCCGGCAGCCCGCAGCATCTGTCCGCGGAGCTCTTCAAGGCGATGACGGGCACCGACATCACCCACGTCCCCTACAAGGGCGCGGCGCCGGCCATCACCGACATGCTGGCCGGGCAGGTCGATCTGCAGTTCGGTGCCATCAACTCGCTGCTGCCGCACATCCGCACCGGGAAGCTGCGCGCGCTCGCCGTGGGTGGCACCCGGCGCGCCAGCCTGCTGGCCGATGTCCCGACCATGGCCGAGGCCGGCCTGCCCCAGTACGACAGCGAGATCTGGCTCGGCCTGGCGGCCCCCGCGGGGACCCCTGCGGCGGTCATCAAGCGGATCAACGCCGATGTCACCAAGATCCTGAACGAGCCCGAGGTGAAGGAGAAGCTCGCCGAGCAGGGTATCGAGACGCGGCCGAGCACGCCGCAGGAGATGACCAAGCTCGTCGAGAAGGACACCGCGCGGTGGGCGAGCGTCATCAAGAGCGCGGGCATCAAGGCCGATTGAGCGGAGCACCCATTGAATTCGAAGCAAGCCATTCCTTTGCGCCGCGACATTCCCGCAGCGGGCGCCGGCGCCGGCAGCCTGTGGGCCAGCGACGCCATCGCGGAGATGATCCGCGCGCTCGACATCCCCTATGTCCTCCTGAACCCCGGGTCGAGCTTCCGCGGTCTGCACGACAGCCTGGTGAACCACCTCGGCAACATCGACCCGCAGATGCTGGTCGTGCTCCATGAGGAGCATGCCGTCGCGATCGCCCATGGCTACGCGAAGGTCGCCGGAAAGCCGCTGGCGGCGATCGTTCACAGCAACGTGGGCCTGATGCACGCGTCCATGGCGATCTTCAACGCCTGGGTGGACCGCGTGCCCGTGTTGGTCCTGGGCGCGACGGGCCCGGTCGATGCGGCCAAGCGGCGCCCCTGGATCGA
>DAIMZU010000757.1:0-1818 GCA_036733845.1 Ramlibacter sp. | reverse complement strand
GCGCCCTGCTTGGTCAGCAGGTCCATCATGACCCAGGTCTGCTTGGCGCCGATGGCCAGGTCCATCGCACCGCCGACCGCCGGGATCGCGCCGGGCTCGCCCGTGCTCCAGTTGGCGAGGTCGCCAGTGGCCGAGACCTGGAAGGCCCCGAGCACGCAGATGTCCAGGTGGCCGCCGCGCATCATCGCGAAGCTGTCGGCATGATGGAAATACGCGCCGCCGGGCAGCAGGGTGACGGGCTGCTTGCCGGCGTTGATGAGGTCAAAGTCCTCCTGGCCGTCCGCCGGCGCGGGGCCCATGCCCAGGATACCGTTCTCGCTCTGGAGGATGACCTCACGCCCCGCCGGGATGTGGTTGGCGACCTGGGTGGGCATGCCGATGCCCAAGTTGACATACGCGCCGTCGTGGATGTCCTGCGCCACGCGCGCGGCGAGCTGGTCCTTGGTGCGTCGGGTGTAGCTCATGTCAGGCCGCTTTCTTGAATCCACCGCCCTGGGTGGCCACACGGGGAATGCGCACGATCGACGTGACGTGGATGCCGGGAGTGACGATGGCCTCCGGGTCGAGTTCGCCGAGTTCGCGAATCTCGAACACGCTGGCCACCGTCCGCCGGGCGGCGGTGGCCATCACCGGGCCGAAGTTGCGCGCCGCCTTGCGATAGACCAGGTTGCCCCAGCGGTCCCCCGCCTCGGCCTTGACCAGGGCCAGGTCGCCGCGGATCGGGTATTCGAGCACGTGCGGGCGTCCGTCGATCTCGCGCGTTTCCTTGCCCTTGGCGAGTTCGGTGCCGAAGGCCGTGGGGCAGAAGAAGGCCCCGATCCCCGCCCCGGCGGCGCGCAGGCGCTCGGCCAGCGTGCCCTGGGGCACCAGTTCCAGCTCGATGCGGCCGCTGCGGTAGAGGCCATCGAACACATGGCTGTCGGCCTGCCGTGGAAAGCTGCAGATGATCTTGCGCACCCGCCCGGTCGCCAGCAGCGCAGCCAGCCCCTCGTCGCCGTTGCCGGCGTTGTTGTTGACCACGGTGAGGTCCCCCGCGCCCTGCTCGATCAGGCCCGTAATGAGCTCACCCGGGATGCCCGCGGTGCCGAAGCCGCCGATGAGCACCGTGGCGCCGTCCTGCACGCCGGCCAGCGCCTGGTCGATGGAAGCTGCGATCTTGTTGATCATGGATGTAGAATGTTCGTATTGCGAACAACCGTTCGCTCAAAGAATTCTACAGGAATCCAACCCGTGCGTCCTTCCCGCACTCCCTCCGTGCCCCGCGCCGCCGCGATGCCAGCGCCGCTTCACACTTCCAGCGCGGTGACCCAGGACACCGCACAGCCGCAGCCCGGCGATGCCTACGTGCAGTCCTTCGCCCGCGGCCTGCAGGTGATCCGCTCCTTCGACGCGTCCGCGCCGCAGCAGACACTGACCGAGGTCGCGAGCCGCACCGGGCTCACCCGCGCGGGCGCCCGGCGCATCCTGCTGACGCTGCAGGCGCTTGGCTATGTGGAAAGCGACGGCAAGCACTTCGCGCTGACGCCCCGCATCCTGGACCTCGGCTTCGCCTATCTCTCGTCCATGCCCATGTGGAACGTCGCCGAACCGGTGATGGAAGCCCTGGTCGAGCAGGTGCACGAATCGTGCTCCGCCGCCGTGCTGGAAGGCACGGACATCGTCTACGTGCTGCGCGTGTCCACGCGCAAGATCATGCGCAACAGCCTCGGCATCGGCTCGCGACTGCCCGCCTGCTGCACCTCGATGGGTCGCATGCTGCTGGCCGGACTGCCGGACGAGGAAGTGACGGCGCTCCTCGGCGACAGCCCCCTCCTCCCC
>DAIMZU010000756.1:0-1819 GCA_036733845.1 Ramlibacter sp. | reverse complement strand
CGTGCACATGCCCAGCTACCTCAAGGACAACGGGCTGTCGCCGCAGGTGGCCAGCTATGCGCTCGCGCTGATCGGACTGTTCAACGTCGTGGGCACCTACGCGGCCGGCGCGCTCGGGCAGCGGCTGGCCAGGCGAAAGATCCTGGCCTTCATCTACTTCGCCCGTGCGGTGGTCATCGCCATCTTCATCTGGGCACCCCTGTCACCGCTGTCGGTGTACCTCTTTTCCTCGGTGATGGGCCTCCTGTGGCTGTCGACAGTGCCGCCCACCAACGCCATCATCGCGCAGATCTTCGGGGTGTCCCACCTCTCCATGCTCAGCGGCTTTGTCTTCTTCAGCCACCAGGTCGGCTCGTTCACCGGCGTGTGGCTGGGCGGCATGCTGTACGACCGCACCGGCAGCTATGACATCGTCTGGTACATCGCCATCGCGCTGGGCGTCTTCGCCGCGCTGATCAACCTGCCGGTGCGCGAAGCCCCCATCCAGCGCCAGCCGATGGCGCAGCCCGCCTGAGGCCCACCATGATCCGCCACCCACTCGTTCGCACCCTCGCCCTCGGCGCGGCCGCGGCCGCGGTGCTCGCCGCCGTGTTCATGCTCTACACCCAGCCGCAGCTGATGGTCACCCTGTCCGAGCAGCTGTGGGCCTGCTTCAACTGAGCGCCGCCGCCCGCATGCACGGCAACGAAGCCCCCTCCGAGTGGGTGCGCCGCTGGAGCCACCTGGTGCCGGCCGGAAGGCCGGTGCTCGATGTCGCCTGCGGCGCCGGGCGCCACATGCGCTGGTTCGCGCAGCGCGGGCATCCGGTCACCGGGGTCGACCGCGACCCGGCCGCGATCGCTGCGGTGAGCGGGCTCGGCGAGGCGATCGAGGCGGACATCGAGAACGGCCCCTGGCCCTTCGAGGGCCGGGCCTTCGGTACGGTGGTCGTGACGAACTACCTCTGGCGGCCGCTGATGCCCCGCATCGCCCTGGCGGTCGAACCCGGTGGCGTCCTCATCTACGAAACCTTCGCTGCGGGAAACGAGACCGTGGGCAAGCCGTCCCGGCCGGACTTTCTGCTGCAACCCGGGGAACTGCTCCAGGCCTGCGCCGGGCTGCGGGTGGTCGCGTACGAAGACGGTTTCCTGGAGGACCCGCAGCGCTTCGTTCAGCGGATCGTGGCCATTCGGGAGCTGGCGCCAGGAGCGCCGCTGCGCATCCCGGTCATTGGCCCTCAGTACCAAACGGAACCTGGTTGAGCGTGCTCCAGGGATCCTGCGCGTCAAGACAGTCCGCAGCTTCGTAGGTGTGTCACGCCGGCGGCCCCACGCGTTGCGGCTGCCCAGCGCAACCGCCAGCCTGCTGCAGGCACCGACGGCTGGGTAGAATGTCCGTTTTGCGGATCCAGTACCTCCCATGACCCCCATCACCGGCAGCATCGTGGCCCTGGCCACTCCCATGCACGACGACGGCAGCGTCGACTACGCCGGCCTGCGAAAACTCGTCGACTGGCACATCGCCGAAGGCACCGACTGCATCGGCGTGGTCGGCACCACCGGCGAGTCGCCCACGGTGAGCATGGACGAGCACCGCGAGATCATCCGGGTGTCGGTCGAACACGCCGCGGGGCGCGTGCCCATCATGGCCGGCTGCGGCGCCAATTCCACCCGCGAAGCCATCGAACTGGCCACCTATGCGCGCGAGGTCGGCGCCGACTGCCAGCTGCAGGTCGTGCCCTACTACAACAAGCCCACGCAGGAAGGCCAGTACCAGCACTTCAAGGCCATCGCCGAAGCCACCGGCGACCTGCCCATGGTGCTGTACAACGTGCCCGGCC
>DAIMZU010000755.1:0-1819 GCA_036733845.1 Ramlibacter sp. | reverse complement strand
CACCTCGGCGGGGCGGCCGCGGCTGTTGTAGTTGCTGGCCATGCTCATGCAGTACGCACCCGCGGACAGCACCGCGAGCAGGTCGCCCGGCTGCACGGCCAGGTCGCGGTCGCGGCCCAGCCAGTCGCCGCTTTCGCAGACCGGCCCGACGACGTCGTACTGGACGGGGCTGCCGGGCCGCTCCTGCAGCGGCACGATGCCGTGGAAGGCCTGGTACATGGCTGGCCGGGGCAGGTCGTTCATGGCGGCATCGACGATGCAGAAATTCTTCTGCTCGCCTGGCTTGAGGTACAGCACCTCGGTCAGGCACACGCCCGAATTGCCCACCAGGGAGCGGCCCGGCTCGACCATGAAGTGCCGGTCGCCGAAGCCCCGGGCGTCGAGCTTTTCGAACAGGCGCGCCCACAGCGCATCGGCGGCCGGCGGCTGGTCGCCGTTGTAGTCGATGCCCAGGCCACCGCCGAAGTCGATGTGCTTCAGCCGGATGCCTGCCGATTCGATCGATTCGACGAGGTCGAGCACGCGGTCCATGGCGTCGAGGTAGGGTTCGCCTTCGGTGATCTGCGAGCCGATGTGGCAGTCGATGCCGACCACGCGCAGGTGGGGCAGGGCGGCGGCACGCTGGTAGGTGGCCAGCGTGCGCTCGTGGGCCACGCCAAACTTGTTGCCCTTGAGTCCGGTCGAGATGTAGGGGTGGGTGCGCGCGTCGACGTTGGGGTTGACCCGGATGCTGACCGGGGCCACGGCCCCGCAGGCTGCCGCCACCTGGTCGAGCACCTCGAGTTCGGATTCGCTCTCGACGTTGAAGCAGCCGATGCCCGCGTCGAGGGCGCGGCGCATCTCGGCGCGGGTCTTGCCCACCCCCGAGAAGATCACCCGCGCCGGGTCGGCGCCTGCGCGGAGCACGCGCTCGAGTTCGCCGCCGGAGACGATATCGAAGCCGCAGCCGGCCTGGGCGAACACCTGCAGCACCGCCAGGGACGGGTTGGCCTTCATGGCGTAGCAGATGGTGGCGCTGCGGCCGGCGAAGCCGCGCTGGTAAGCGGCCAGGGCCTGCAGCATGGCGGCGCGCGAGTAGACGAACAGGGGTGTGCCGTGGGCCTGGGCGAGGTCCGACAGGCGGACCCCGTCCATCCACAGGGCGCCGTCGCGGCGGGCGACGTGGGGATGACCGGGAAGAGGGTTCATGGCTGGCGCGGCGGCACCTGAAGCGGCGGTGCGGCGGCGGGTGAGGCGGAGGTGGATGCGGGGGAGGCGGAAGGCGGACCTGGCAGCGCGGGCACTGGCAACGAAGGAGGACTGCCGGCAGCACCCTGCTGGGGAAGGAACAGCGGGCCTTTCTGTCCGCAGCCGGCCAGTACCCCTGCGCAGGCCAGGGCCGCCCAGAAGCCGGGCCGGCGCGGTGCGCTGACTAGAATGGCCTGCAAGAAAAACATCGACCGATTGTAATGACCGACCTCGAGTACATGGACCACGCCGAGGCGCTGCTGCGCCGGGTGGAGGCCGCCTGCGACCGCATCAACGACGAGACCGATGCCGACATCGACAGCCAGCGAGTGGGCGGGATGGTGACGCTGGTCTTTCGCAACGGCAGCCAGGTCGTCGTCAACCTGCAGAAGCCCCTGCAAGAGGTCTGGCTGGCCGCGAAGGCCGGCGGCTTCCACTACCGCTTCGACGGCACGCACTGGATGGACACCAAGGGAACGGGGGAGTTCTTCGAACACCTCAGCCGCGAGGCGAGTGCGCAGGCAGGGGTGGACCTGAGGTTCTGACGCCTCAGTTCCTGAAGATGTCCAGGATGCTCCGCCGCTCCTCGGAC
>DAIMZU010000754.1:0-1821 GCA_036733845.1 Ramlibacter sp. | reverse complement strand
ACGGCAGCGCGGCCTACGTGGTCGAGCGCAGCCCCGGCGTCTTCCTGCTGACGGTCCACGTCAAGGATCTGGCCATGCTGCGCCTGGAGTTCGAAGGCGCGACCCTCATGCGCCGCGTCGGCAACCCGAACATCCACATGGTGCTGGAGTACGCCGTCGCCACCGGCGTGGTGCGCACCCTGGTCCGTGGCGGCGCGAAGTACCACCAGATGCTGGTCGACGCGTTTGCCGAGCACCTGTTGGGCGTCAAGGTGGAGCCACACCGCATCAAGCCGCCGACGCTGGACCTGTCGGTGTTGCGCCTGGGCTTCGACGTGCCCAAGGCGGTCGAGGATGGGTTCGCAGCCCTGCAGGTCAAGTCGATCTCGGTCCTCAGCCCGGACTCCTCCCTGAAGCTGGACTGCACGGCGATGGCCTCCAGTGAGCAGCGGTGCGTCACCGATCTGCTGCAGGAGGCCTTCCCCGGAGAGGACCCGCTGGCCCGCGGCTGGCTTGTCACGGCAGCGCGCATCAACCTGTACTACCCGCCCGAGTTCGGCAAGTCCCGGTCGAAGGTGATCACGGTGGAAGTGACGCGCCGCGGCCGCCTCAACCTGCACAAGTTCGACGCGGCGCTGCAGGCGAAGCTGGAGGGCTACCTCGTCGACTTGGGCATCCTGCAGGCCGGGCAGACGCTCAGTGCCCAGGAGGCGCCGCCAGAGGCCGGCTCGGTGGACCAGCAGCCGGTCTACGAGGACTGACCCGTGGCGTCGCACGACGCATGGGGCCTGGTGTGCCGCCTGTTCGCCGGCGGCACACCGGTGCTGCGCGCATCGCTGTCACCACGCGAGCTCGGCGCCTTGCCCGCCCTCGGGCGCGCGGTGCGGCCGGCGGCGCTGGACCAGCGATTCGTGCTCTGCCCGTACTGCCAGCAGCACTGCGCGCAGGTCTGGGCGGACGGACGTGGCGGTCGTACCTGCTGTTGCCCGGAGTGCGGTCCGGTGTCGGTCGCGGCCGACGATGTGGCCGCGCTGGAGCTGGACGAGGACTGGCTACGCCAGAAGCTGCGCCTCGCGCTGGAGATCGAGAGCCGCGATGGCGTCGACGATCTCGGCGGCGGCGTGTGGCGGCTGGGTGACTCACGGCGCGCACCGATACTGCTCGCACGCGACATCGTTCGTTTGTGGCGCGAGCCGGCGCTGCTGGACAGGGTGCGCGTGGCCGGTAGCAACGTCCGAGTGATCACGCCGAAGCCCCGCGAAACGCGTGGCGCGCCCTTCGGGGCGGGTGTGGAATGGCTGCCGCTAGAGGATTGGTTTGCCTTCTACGGTGGAGGCATCTCGTTCATCGGCGCGCCTGGTGGGCAGGGCTCGGCGCAGGCGGTAGATCCGGCGATGCCGGTCCACGGGCCTTTCTCGGCCGACTTCAAGTGGGTGACGCTGCCCGGCGAGGAAGGGCGCCCAATCCTCTGCACGGACGGGCAGGCGGCCGTCTTCCGGGCGCTGTGGTCATTCAAGGGCGAGCCCCGGACGTCCGAGCAGGTCATGGGCCGCGCGCAGCTCGCCAGTCAGAAGCCCATCGACGTGTTCAAAGGGAAGAAGCACGCTGAGCCGTTGCGTGCCTACCGAACCCTCGTGGTCACGCAGCAGCGCGCGGGCTTGTACTCAATGCCCTGCGCGGCGGCGTCGAGCCTTGCGCCGGCCTGATGCCTTGGTCATCCAAGCGCGATGGACAACCGATGGCAGTGACGCACGTGCAAGTCACGGCCACGAAAGGCCGACTGCGTGTGCTCCGGCGAAGAAGTTGGCGCGGGCCTTGAGAGAACTGAGAGCGAAAGAGAGT
>DAIMZU010000753.1:0-1822 GCA_036733845.1 Ramlibacter sp. | reverse complement strand
GACCAGGGAGGCCAGCAGGGCGGCCGCGAAGGCCAGTGTCAGGAGCATGGAGGGATCCATATGCCTGCGAGTGTATCGGCCGGACCAAGCCCCTGCGCCGCGCCGGCGCTGGGCGACAATCGATCCATGAACGACACCGCCGCCCCTGCCGCTGCCAGCCTCGCGAAAAGCGATCTCAACCTTGTGTGGCTCGACTGCGAGATGACGGGGCTCGATCCGGAGACCGAGCGGATCATCGAGATTGCCGTGATCGTCACCGGCCCCGACCTGCAGCCCCGCATCGAAGGCCCGGTCTTCGCCATCCACCAGCCGCAGGCGCAGCTCGACGCGATGGACGCGTGGAACAAGGGCACGCACGGCAAGAGCGGACTGATCGACCGCGTCAAGGCGTCCACGGTCAGCGAGGCTGATGCGGAGGCCCGGGTCATCGAGTTCCTCGAGCAGTACGTCCCCAAGGGTGCGAGCCCCCTGTGCGGCAACACCATTGGCCAGGACCGGCGTTTCCTGGTGAAGTACATGCCGCGCCTGGAAGCCTTCTTCCACTACCGCAACCTCGACGTGAGCACCCTCAAGGAGCTGGCGCGGCGCTGGCGGCCCGATGTCTTCGCCGGCTTCAGGAAGCAGCAGGCCCACACGGCCCTCGCGGACGTGCAGGAGTCCATCGACGAGCTCGCCCACTACCGTGCGCACTTCCTGCGGATGGAAATGCCCCCGCCACAAGAAGGTTTGCAGGGATAACCCGAATGTGCCATAATCGCTGGCTTCGCTAGTCAAAGGCAATGCTGCAGGTGCCCCCCGGGTCGTGCAGCGCCAGTGCAGGCGATAACTGATTTTCTTGCATCGCCCTCATGCACAGGTCGGCCGAATCAGCACCCCATCGGGGCGCTGGCGGCCCAAGGCCAGCAGGTGGCGCCCCTTTCTTGCGGGGGGCACACCTGACGTCGTCTGATGGTGGATGTCTTTTTTCCAACCATTGAACGACGGGCGTCTCCCCTCGGGAGCGCACGCATCCATTTCATGACCGACACTTTTGAAGTGCAGGGCGAATTCGCGCCTGCCGATACCACTGCTTCCCTCGACGCGGCCCTGCCGCCGAACGGGTTCATCCGCCTCGGGCTCGCGCCCGAGCTGATCCGGGCCGTCGCGGATCTGGGCTTCACGCAGCCGACCGCCGTCCAGGAACAGGTCATTCCCATGGCCATGGACAGCGCCGCCGCGGGCGAGTCCGCCCAGTTCATCGACCTGATGGTCTCCAGCCAGACCGGCAGCGGCAAGACCGCGGCCTTCCTGCTGCCGGTGCTCCACACCCTGATCGAATTGCAGGCCCAGCAGGAAGCCGCCGAGCGCGCCGAAGCCGTGCGCCTGGCCGCCGAAGCCGCCGCCCGCGGCGAGGAGCCGCCCCGGCGCAAGCGCCGCAATCCGACCGACCCGCGCAACTTCAAGGCCGCGGCGCCTGGCGCGCTGGTGCTGTGCCCCACGCGGGAGCTGGCACAGCAGGTGGCGCAGGACGCCATCGACCTGGTCAAGCACTGCAAGGGCCTGCGCATCGCCAACGTGGTGGGCGGCATGCCCTACCAGATGCAGATCGCGCGCCTGCAGAACGCCAACCTGGTGGTTGCCACGCCGGGCCGCCTGCTCGACCTGCAGCGTTCGGGCCAGATCAAGCTCGACCAGGTCAAGTTCCTGGTCGTCGACGAAGGCGACCGCATGCTCGACCTCGGCTTTGCCGACGACCTGGCTGAAGTCAACCAGCTGACCATTGCGCGCCACCAGACCATGATGTTCAGCGCCACCTTCGCGCCGCGCATCCAGCAACTGGCCA
>DAIMZU010000752.1:0-1826 GCA_036733845.1 Ramlibacter sp. | reverse complement strand
CGTCCGCCGTCGGTGGAAGTCGCCCGCGTGCAGGTGATGCGCCTGGTGGACGACACCCAGGCGGTCGGCGCCCTGCGTTCGCGGCAAAGCGTGATGCTGCGCCCGGAGGTCAGTGGCCGCGTGACAGCCATCAACTTCCGCGACGGCGAAAAGGTCCGCCGTGGCCAGTTGCTGGTGCAGCTCGACGACGACCTGCCCAAGGCGCAGATCCAGCAGGCGCAGGCCGAGATGTCCATCGCTCAGGCTAACCACAAGCGCAACCAGGAACTGGTGGCGCAGAACTTCATCAGCCAGCGCTCGCTCGACGAGAGCTCGGCGGCCCTGCAGGTCGCGCAGGCCAAGCTCGCGCTGGCGCGTGCCCAGGCTGACCGCCTGCGCATCGTCGCCCCATTCGACGGCATGACCGGCATCCGCAATGTCCATGTCGGCGACTACCTCAAGGACGGCGCCGACATCGTCAACGTCGAGGACCTGGACGCGGTGCTGGTCGACTTCCGCCTGCCCGAGCGATTCCAGCCGCGAATCCGCGTGGGCCAGACCGCGACAGTCAACGTCGATGCGCTGCCGGGCGAGCGCTTCAGCGCGCGCATCCAGGCGATCGATCCCCTGCTCGACGCCAATGGCCGCTCGGTCGGGGTGCGCGGCTGCATCGACAACCGCCACAACCTGCTGCGCCCCGGCATGTTCGCGCGCGTGACCGCCGTCTTCGGCGAGCGCGCCGACGCGCGCGTGGTGCCTGAAGAGGCGCTGGTGCCGCAGGGTGGGCGGCAGTTCGTCATCCGCCTGGTCGACGGACCCGACCAGGAGGCGAAGATCACGCAGCGCGTGGAAGTCAAGGTCGGCATGCGCATGCCGGGCAAAGTCGAGATCCTCGAGGGCGTGAACCCGGGCGACGTGGTGGTCGTGGCCGGCCAGCAGCGCATCCAGCGCGACGGCACGCCCGTGCGCGTGGTCGAAACGGGCGGTCCGGGGGGCGGTGGTCCTGGCGGCCCTGGAGCCGGTGGTCCCAGTGCCGGCGGCGCCGGCGCGGGCGGCGCAGGCGCGGGCAAGCCGCCCGAGAACGGCCGCCCGATCGGCCCCGCCGCGGGAGGACAGGGCGCGACTGCGGGACCCGCGCCGGCGCGTGGCGGCGGCGACGCAGCCCGTGCGGCGCGCGCGCCACTGCCGGGCCCGAATCCCTGCGTGATCGGCGCATCGGCCGCGCCTGCGCAGCCGGTTCGCTGAACCTCCACGCACCCGAGGCCGCCATGCAACTCCCCGAGATTTCTGTCCGGCGGCCCGTCCTGGCCACGGTGCTGTCGCTGATCGTCGTGCTGATCGGCCTGGTCAGCTTCGACCGGCTGTCGGTGCGCGAATACCCGAAGATCGACGAGCCAGTGGTCACCGTCAGCGTGCGCTATGCCGGCGCCTCGGCGGAAGTGGTCGAGTCCCAGGTGACCAAGCCGCTCGAGGACTCCATCGCCGGCATCGACGCGGTGGACGTGCTCACCTCGATCAGCCGTGCCGAGCAGGCGCAGATCACCGTCCGGTTCCGTCTCGAGAAAGACGCGGACGCCGCCGCGGCCGAGGTGCGCGACCGAACCGCGCGCGTGCGCAACCGGCTGCCGCAGGCCGTGGACGAGCCGGTGATCTCCAAGGTCGAGGCCGACGCCTTTCCGGTGATCTGGCTGGCCTTCACCAGCGACACGCTCAGTCCGCTGCAGATCAACGATCTGATCAACCGCATCGTCAAGCCGAGGCTGCAGACGGTGACCGGCGTGGCCGACGTGCGCATCTTCGGCGAGCGCAAGTACGCGATGCGCGTGTGGCTCGACGCGGACAAGCTC
>DAIMZU010000751.1:0-1826 GCA_036733845.1 Ramlibacter sp. | reverse complement strand
GGCGCTGCTTGAAGGCGTTGCGGCCCGACAGCTTGCCCAGCACGATCTTGTTGGCCGACCAGCCCACGTCCTCGGCCCGCATGATCTCGTAGGTGTCGCGGGCCTTGAGCACGCCGTCCTGGTGGATCCCGCTCGCGTGGGCGAACGCGTTGGCTCCGACCACCGCCTTGTTCGGCTGCACCACGAAGCCGGTGGTCTGGCTGACCATCCGGCTCGCCGCGACGATGTGGCGGGTGTCGATGCCGACCTCCAGGCCGAAGTAGTCGCGGCGCGTCTTGACCGCCATCACGATTTCCTCGAGCGAGCAGTTGCCCGCGCGCTCGCCGAGGCCGTTGACGGTGCACTCGACCTGCCGGGCGCCGCCGATCTTCACGCCCGCCAGCGAGTTCGCCACCGCCATGCCCAGGTCGTTGTGGCAGTGCACGGACCACACGGCCTTGTCGCTATTGGGGATGCGCTCGCGCAGGTCCCGGATGAACTGTCCGTACAGCTCAGGCACCGCGTAGCCGACGGTGTCGGGCACGTTGATGGTGGTGGCGCCCTCGGCAATGACGGCCTCGATCACGCGGCACAGGAAGTCCGGATCGCTGCGATAGCCGTCTTCGGGGGAAAACTCGATGTCGCCGCACAGGTTGCGTGCAAAGCGCACAGCGATACGTGCCTGCTCATGCACCTGGTCCGGCGTCATCCGCAGCTTCTTTTCCATGTGGAGCTGCGAAGTCGCGATAAAGGTGTGGATGCGCGCCCTCGCGGCACCGGCCAGCGCCTCGGCGGCACGCGAGATGTCGCGGTCGTTGGCCCGGGCCAGCGAGCAGACCGTGCTGTCCTTGACGGCATTGGCGATCGCCTGGACGGCCTCGAAGTCGCCATTGGAGCTCGCGGCGAATCCCGCTTCGATGACATCGACCCGCAGCCGCTCGAGCTGGCGCGCGATACGCAGCTTCTCGTCGCGCGTCATGGAGGCGCCGGGCGATTGCTCGCCATCGCGCAGCGTGGTGTCGAAGATGATCAGTTTGTCGGACATGCACTCTCCTGCCTTTTCTGCCGCGCGTGGGCCCGCTCGAGTCCCGAGACGATCGCCCGCAGCGACGCGGCAACGATGCTGGCATCGCGGCCCACGCCGAACAGGGTTTCGCCACCCACCCGCAGCTCGAGGTAGGCCACCGCCTGCGCGCTGGCGCCTTCGCCGATGGCATGCTCATGGTAGTCGAGCACGCGCACCTGGTCGCCGGTGGCCTGCGCCAGGCCGGAGACGAAGGCGTCGATGGGGCCGTTGCCCGTGCCGGTGAGCGTCACGGTCTGCCCGCCCAGGACCACGTCGGCCATCAGGTGCACCTGCCCACCGCCCTGCTCCACCTGGTGGCGCGGGACGGCCTCGCGGCCCAGCCCGTACTCGCTGTCGAACAGCTCGAAGATCTGCGCAGCCGACAGCTCCTTGCCGGTCGCATCCATCACGCCCTGCACGACCTGGCTGAACTCGATCTGAAGGCGGCGCGGCAGTTCGAAACCGTACTCGGTCTCGAGCAGGTAGGAGATGCCTCCCTTGCCGGACTGGCTGTTGACGCGGATCACTGCCTCGTAGCTGCGGCCGAGGTCCTTGGGGTCGATCGGCAGGTAAGGCATGTCCCAGGCGTCGGTGTCCGACCGCGCGGCGAACGCTTTCTTGATCGCGTCCTGGTGCGACCCGGAGAAGGAGGTGTAGACCAGGTCGCCGGCATACGGATGCCGCGGGTGCACCGGCAGCTGGTTGCAGTATTCGACCGTGCGCCGGATGTCATCGATGTCGGACAGGTCCAGGCCCGGCGACACGCCCTGGGTGTACATGT
>DAIMZU010000750.1:0-1830 GCA_036733845.1 Ramlibacter sp. | reverse complement strand
TCGGGCAGTTCGGCCACCGTCCGGATGCACGCTCGGCCGTTGATTTCACTGCTGCTGCGGCTGACCAGGTGGAGCGCGCCCGGGAAGCCGAATCGCTCGAGGTTCCCCTGCACGAAGCCGCCAAAGGAGCGGGGATCGGCGGAGGCACCCACGATGGCGATCGACCGCGGGCGCAGGATTCGGTCCATGGGCCGGGGCACGGAGGGCAGGCGGGAATCGGCAGCGCGCATGCAAACCTTTCTGGAAAACGGGAAGCGACAATTCGAGAACGGCGCGATTGTGGCATACAAATCTGCTTTTTGCGTACACCAGTAACCGATTCATGAATAACCCGCACAACGTCATCCACACACGTGTCCTGCCCGCCGAAAGCCGGGGACAAGGAGTCACACATGGCTGGCGGACGTGGGTTCCTGATCTGTGGCCAGCAGAGTAAAGTGGGTTTTGGTGAGGATCGCAAGACTCTCGCCCATCGACTCATCCAGCCGCAGAGGGTGGCGCGATGCTCGCGACGCCGCCCTTACATCGCGATGCATGGGATCTGGCATCTGTTTTTTCTTTTCTTGCATACCAAACCATTTTCGAGGTATATTCTCTTGGCCATGGAACAAACCGTCGTCCCCCGCCCGCTGCCTGACGCCGAGCTCGATGCCCTCCTGCCCGGTGAAGACGCCCGGCCGCGCGGCGGCCGGGCCACCGAAATTCGCGCTGCCCTGCAGGACGAGATCGAAACCGGCAAGCTGCCGCCCGGCTCGCCGCTCGACGAGCGAGCCCTGGCCGTCCGCTTCCAGGTGTCACGCACACCCGTTCGCGAGGCGCTCCAGCAACTCGCCGCGCACGGCCTGGTGCGCATCGCACCCCGCCAGGGCGTCACAGTGGCACGCCTGTCCATCAGCCAGGTGCGGGCCATCATGGAAGGCATCGGGGAGCTCGAGGCAACCTGCGCCAAGCTCGCGGCGCGCAGGGTCGACGACGAACTGCGCCGCCAGCTCGACGAGGCGCTCCAGCTGTGCCAGGACGCAGCCGTCGAAGCCGGCACCGAGGAATACGCGACCGCCAACAGCCGCTTCCACGAGGTGATCTACACCGGCAGCCGCAACGCCTACCTCGCCGACCTGATCCGCAGCGCTCGCCGCCAGATCCACCGCTACCGGCTGCGCGACTTCGTCACCAAGGCCCAGATCAACCAGTCGCTGCAGGACCACCGCAGGATCACGCGCGCCATCCAGGAGGGTGACGAAGCCGCCGCCGCGCAGCAGATGCTGCTGCACGTGCCCTCGGGGTCGACGGGCTTTTCCGAGTTCCTGGCACGCATCCCGATGCACCTGTTCGAGTCCGAGCCCGAAGCCTGAGCCGCGGCTTTCCTTGCCCACCTGACAGCGAAGCACACGTCCAGTGAACCGTCCACCCCGCTCCATCGAGATCCCCGGCGCATCGCACAAGGCGCCCATTCCGGCCGCCGCCCGCGTGGGCAACGTGCTGTGCACCTCCGCGGTCTCCGGCAAGGACCCAGCCACCGGCGCCCTGCCCGAGGACGCCGCCGCCCAGGCCCGCCAGGCCTTCGCGAACCTCCGCGCGGTGCTCGAAGCCGGCGGATCGGGCCTCGACGACATCGTCAAGCTGTCCGTGAGCATCACCGACGAATCGGTGCGCGCCGCCGTCAACGAGCACTGGCTGGCCTGCTTTCCCGACCCGCAGGACCGACCGGCGCGGCACATCACCCTCCACCCCCTGCAGCACGGCATGCGCCTGCAACTGGAAGCCCTGGCGGTGATCGCCGGCTGACGCTGCGCTCACCGAGCCCCCTTTTCGAAGAGCCCCCATGATCAT
>DAIMZU010000749.1:0-1839 GCA_036733845.1 Ramlibacter sp. | reverse complement strand
CAAGGTCACCGGTGCGGTGCGTGCACGCACCCAGTCGCCGCCGAAGCGGCCCGCCGCCATCGCGCCGCTGAAGCTCGCATAGGCGAGTCCCGCCGTGGCCGAGGGCGCACCGAGCTCCTGCTGCAGGTACAGCACGCTCCAGTCGTACATGGCCCCTTCCGCGATCAGGCCGGTGGCCGCCAGCAAGCCCAGCAACAGGAGCCCTCCGCGCGGAATGCTCAAGGGAGCGCCGCCGGCGCGTGGGTGCCGCTCCTGGCGCAGCATGAAAGCGCTGGCGGCGAACGCGAGCACGGCAAGCACGGCCGCGGCTGCGACGAGGTGCTGCATGGGCGTCGCACCTGCGGTGGCCAGCAGGCTCCACGTCGCCGCACCCGCCATGCCGCCGAGGCTGAACATGCCGTGAAATCCGCTCATCAAGGGACGCCTGGACTCCCGCTCGATCAGAATCGCCTCATCGTTCATCGCCACGTCGAAAAGAGCTGCAGCGATGCCGTAGGCCAGCATCAGACCCAGCAGCGATGGATAGCCTGAGGGCGCCAGAAGGCTGCCGATCGCCACCGTACAGATGACGGCCAGCATCGGCATCAGGGTGCGCGGCGCGTGGCGGGCAAGCACTTTGCCGGCGTACAGCAACGCGACGACGGAGCCCATGCCCATGGCCATCATGGAGATCGCGAGCGATGCCTCTCCCAGACCGTAGTGGGCCTTGATGCTCGGCACGTGCACACCCCAGGTCGCGAACAGCGCGCCGGCGACGAAGAACTGGACGCGCAAGGCCCAGGTGGCGGCGCGCATGCCGCGCGGCAAGGCGGAGGAAGCGGGCATGAGGGTCTGCGATTCTAGGCGGCGTGCCGTCTTTGATGTGCCCTGTCACGGGAGCGACGTGCCCGTCGGCGGGCCACGCCTCAGGCCAGCTTGTCCCGGAACATGAAGAACACCGCGCCGAGCAGGCAGAGCCCCGCCCAGAGGTAGTCGAGCTTCAAGGGTTCCTTGAGGTAGAACAACGCGAAGGGCACGAAGACGCTGAGGGCGATCACTTCCTGCAGCACCTTGAGCTGCCCGACGCTCATCACGGTATAGCCGATGCGGTTGGCGGGAACCTGCAGCAGGTATTCGAAGAGCGCGATGCCCCAGCTCACCAGCGCCGCGACGATCCATGGCTTGTCGTTCATTTCCTTCAGGTGCGCGTACCAGGCGAAGGTCATGAAGACGTTGCTGCATACAAGCAGCAGGATGCTCGAGGCGGCGGCGGGCATGAACGAGTCTTTCGAAGAAGGCGCCGGAGCAGCGGGGCCGCGGCGGCCGATGATAGCCACACGGTGCTGATGGCGCTCGATTCGTGAAACCACCCTCAGGCGCGACCCTGGCTTTCGTACTGTCCTGGGCGTTCGGGTCTGGACCGGTGACTCCTCGACACTCCACGACCATCGCGGACCTGAGCCGCGGCTGTTACAGGCCGCCCGATGTCAGCCCGGATGCACGGGCAGCTGCCGCTTGTGGCGGCTCGCCATGTAGAAGCGCCGGATCACCTCCACTGCTTCGGGCGCCACCGGCTTGTCTTCGAGGAAGTCGTCGATCTGCTCGTACGGGATGCCGTAAGCAGCCTCGTCAGGCAGCTGGGGGCGCAGCTCTTCGAGGTCGGCGGTGGGAACCTTGTGCACGAGCGATTCCGGTGCGCCCAGGTGGCCGGCGATGGCGCGCACCCGCCGCTTGACCAGCCCGGTCAGCGGCGCTACGTCGCAGGCGCCGTCCCCGAACTTCGTGAAGAACCCCATCACCGCCTCGGCGGCATGGTCGGTGCCGACCACCAGGCCGCGCCGGGCACCCGCCACCGCGTAC
>DAIMZU010000748.1:0-1840 GCA_036733845.1 Ramlibacter sp. | reverse complement strand
GAACAGGCGCGCCGCCAGATGGGGTAGCACGGTCATGGGAATCCTTGTGGAAGGCGGTCTGGCGGCCGGTCAGGAAGACGTTTGGCTGCCGGTGGCGTCAGGCACGCTGGCGCTGCGGTTGGGTTCCGCGCTGCCGCCGTCCTTCGACGTGTAGCGAGGGTCGGAATCGAAGATCAGGCCAAGGTCGTCGGCGCGCTGGTTGTCGGCGGCGATCTCCCGGTCGACGTCTTCGGCGTCGTAGCCGTTTGCCGAGATGGCTTCCGAGCGGCTCATCAGGCCCGCGCGGATCGCCAGCAACATCGCCTTGAATTCCTTCTCGGGATCGACCCACTGCCAGCCCTGGGGAATCCACTTCACCGCGAGGTACTGGCGGCGACGGGCTGGCCCGCCACGTGCGAAGCCCGGGGCATCCAGGGCCCCGGCGAGCACCGCCTGCTTCATCCAGGCCGCCCACACCGGACGGCACAACTGGTGCACCAGCACGCCGTGCTGCACCATCTCGCAGCGTCGCCGGAACTCCAGCATCCCGGCGCGGATGGATGAGTAGTTCACGCCGGTCAGGTCGCCGGTCAACTGCTCGTAGGTGATACCAATGGCGGCGGCAACCGCGCGGAACTGGGTGCGCAGGAATTCGGAGTACGAACCGCCAACGTCGGCCGGATCGGAGAACTTGATGTCCTCTCCGGGCTCCAGAATCTGCAGCGTGCCCGGCTCCAGTCCGGCAAGCGCAATACCGTCGGCGTCCGATGCGCCTTCGCCCATCAGGTTGTCCTCGGGGTTGGCGCGCGTGACGAAACCCGCGAACATCGCGGCGGTCTTCTTGCGCACCAGCTCAGCATCGTCGTACTGGTCGAGCTCGTTGAGCTTGACCAGGGCTCGTGACAACCACGGTTCGCCCCGGATCTGGCCCGGACGCAGCACGCGAAACAGATGAATGACTTCCTTGGCATCGATGCGCACCGTGTCCATTCCGCCCTGGCCCGACATCGGTGCCAATCGGCCATCCTCCGGGTGTGATCGGTACAGGTGGTAGGCCACGCGCCGCCCCAGGCTGTCGAACTCGATGCCAGAGCGCACGACGTTGCCGGACGGCAGATCGGTGTTCAGGTTGATGGGCAGGTGCTCGGGCTCCAGCAACTGGAGCTGCAGGGGCACAGACAGGCCATCCTCCGGACGGCGTGGCCGCAGTCGGATCAGGCATTCGCCACCTTCGAGCATCGCCCGACACGCCAGGGCCTGCAGGCCATAGAAGTCGGTCTGTCCGGCCGCGTCGGCTTCCTCGACCCAATCGCGCCACAGTGCCTGCACCTCCGCCTTGAACCGTTCGTCGCCAGACAGGCTTTGCGGCTTGATGCCGGTGCCGACCGCATTGGCTACGAAGGCTTCGATACCGGCCTGCGCCCAGGCATTGCGCCGAACGAGGTCCCGGCTCTTACCGCGCAGTTCGGCGTTGGTCGCCAGCATCGCGGCGACCGCACCCGGATTGCCGGGCATCCACGCCAGCGAGCGACGGCCACGCCCCGCCGCCTCGTGGACGGGAGGCTGACCAAAAAGGCTACGGAGTTTGGAGTACCAGGCCATCAGAACCCCTTCGACGTCGTGACACGGATCTGGCGTGGCGCACCGGGCAGCAGCCCGGTCTCAGCCGCCTGCTGAAGCAGGCCCCGCCTGACTTCGCGGATGGCGGCCATCAATTCGTCGACAGAGCGGTACTCGACCGTCTTGTCGGCAAAGGTCACCCGCCGTTCGCCCTTGGCGAGTGCGGATTCCAGGGCCTGAAGCTGGGTTTCTGTGTAGGCCATCAGCGGTACACCACGAGATTGATTTCGGAGGAGTCGTC
>DAIMZU010000747.1:0-1845 GCA_036733845.1 Ramlibacter sp. | reverse complement strand
GTGCTCTTGCCCAGGCAGATGGTCAGCACGTTGCGCGGGATGCGGAAGTACTCCACGGTGCGTGCCAGCGCGAAGCTGTTGGGCGGGATGATGCAGGAGTCGCCATGGAAGTCGACGAAGCTCTTCTCGTCGAAGTTCTTGGGGTCGACCACCGTGCTGTGGATGTTGGTGAAGACCTTGAATTCGGGGGCGCAGCGGATGTCGTAGCCGTAGCTCGAGGTGCCATAGCTGATGACGCGCCGTCCGTCCACCTCACGGACCTGTGCCGGCTCGAAGGGCTCGATCAGCCCGTGCTGCTCGGCCATCCGGCGGATCCATTTGTCGCTCTTGATGCTCATGGGGTTCTCCAGCCGGAAATTGTAGGCGGGCGCGCCGGGCTGCCCGCCATCGGCAGTCCGGGCGCGCCCGCCTCATGTCATTCCAGCGGCCCAGGGCTCAATCCTGCAGCGCGGCCCACATCTCCTTGTCGCGCTCGGCCGTCCAGATGCGGGGGTTCTTGATGCCCCGCGCCTCGTCGTAGGCGCGACTCACGTCGAAGGGCAGGCAGTGTTCGTAGATGAACACATGGCCGAAGACCGGGTCCATGCTCTTGCGGGTGTGTGCCATCGCGGACTTCAGGTCCATGTTGGCGGCCGCCGCCTCACAGGCGCAGCGGTAAAGCGTCTCGACCCAGCGGCTCGTGTAATCCAGTGCCTTGTTGACGTCGGCGCTGCCCTTCATCGCTTCGCCACGACCCGGAACGATCGC
This sequence comes from Ramlibacter sp., assembly GCA_036733845.1. Lineage (GTDB taxonomy): Bacteria > Pseudomonadota > Gammaproteobacteria > Burkholderiales > Burkholderiaceae_C > Ramlibacter. The sequence goes on along the minus strand of DAIMZU010000747.1, from coordinate 1,098 downwards.
CTCGGCGCCGAGCGCGCGCAGCGCCTCCAGGGTGGCGGGCCACTCCTGCAGGTGCGCGTCGCCGGTATAGACGCCGGCCTCGTATTCGACCAGGTCGCCCGAGTAGAGCACCTTCTCGGTGGGCACCCAGGCGATGGTGTCGCCCCGGGTGTGGCCGGGACCCGGATGCCAGATCTCGACCTGCACGCCACCCAGGTCGAGGGTCAGCTTGCCCGGCACTTCGCCACGGGTGGGGTCGCCGCCGCCGATGACCATCGTGGGCCAGGTCAGGCCCGGCACGGATTCGGCGTTGCGGAACAGGCGGGGAAAGCGGTCCATCTCGGACTGCATGTCCTCCTTGCCGCGCTCGATGATCAGTTCCAGCGTGCCCTGGCTGGCGATCACTTCGGTGGCGCCTTCGTCGAAGAAGGCGCTGGCGCCGAGCACACGGACGGCGTGGTAGTGCGTCAGCAGCACGTACTTGATTGGCTTGTCGCTGACCTCGCGGATGCGCGCGATCAGGTCACGGGCCATGGCCGGCGTGGCGGTGGCGTCGCTGACCAGGATGTACTTCTCACCGATGATCACACCCGAGTTCGGGTCGCCTTCGGCGGTGTAGGCCCAGCAGTGTGCGCTGAGCTGTTCGAAGGTGATCTTCTTGTCGGCCAGGTCGGCCTGACTGGCGAAGGCTTTGGACATCATGTCTCCTGCAGGGCGGTTCGGTGCCGGTGCGCCGGCGAAACCTCACATTTTACCTAAACGAAATCGATTACGGATTGTTGAACTTAAGTGGCCTGGGGGCATGTGCCTGCCATGCCGGATTCCAGCATCCGGACCACCTGCTCGGCGAAGTCGCCATAGCTCACCGGCCCGTCCGGGCGCAGCCAGGTGAAGGTCCAGTTGATCATGCCGAACAGCATCATCGTCCAGGCGGTCGGGTGGCCTTCGGCCATGCGCTGCGGGTAGGCGCGGCACAGGAAGCGCGTGAACGCGGCCACCACGTCGCGCTGCCGGGCCTTGATCAGCTCCCGCTGGGTGTCGCCCAGGAAGGGGGTGTCATGCAGCAGGGCGGCATGGCGCGTGGCCGAGGTCTCGTACTCGTGCAGGAAAGCCCGGACC
>DAIMZU010000746.1:0-1846 GCA_036733845.1 Ramlibacter sp. | reverse complement strand
CCGCCCCCCGGCGTTCGCGAGGGCTGCGGCGGCATCGGGCCGGCCTTCGTGGCATCGCGCACACCTGTCCAGGCGGGCATGGGTTGCGGCGCTTTGAAGCGGTTGGCCGCGAGGTAGGGGTTGGCCGCATACGGCACGCGCTTGAAGCTCAGCACATCGCCCGCGCGGCTGCCCTGCAGCTGCCCCTGGGCCACGGTGGCGATGGGCTTATCGCCCGTGGCCCCGGTGATGGCTTTGGCGCGCGGTGCCGCGCAACCGGGCAGCCCCAGGGCGCCCAGCCCCAAGGCGGCACCTGCGCCCAGCCACTCACGTCGGTTCATACGGTCCGAGGTCATGTGTGTCTCCTGTCGTTGTGAATACGAACCGAACCAAGCACTCAGCGCTGGCTGAAGCTCGCCTTGAAGGGTTTCTTCGGCACCACCACGTCCTTGATGTCGCAGAAAAATTCGAAGCTCCAGTCGCCGCCTTCGCGCCCGATGCCACTGCGCTTGATGCCGCCGAAGGGCGCGGCCAGGTCGCGGATGCCGAAGCTGTTGACCCAGATGAAGCCGGTGCGCACGCGGTCGGCGACCGCGGTGGCGTGGGCGGTTTCGCCGTAGCACACGCCGCCCAGACCGTAGTCGGTGCCGTTGGCCAGCTCGATGGCTTCTTCGTCGCTGGCAAAGGTCTGTAGTGTCAGCACCGGACCGAACACCTCGTTCTGCACGATTTCGTCCGACTGCTTCAGGTTCGTCAGCATGGTGGGCTGGATGTACTGCACTCCATAAGGATGTGGTTCGCCGCCCCAGAGCAGGCGGGCGCCACCGGCCACTGCACGCTCTACGAAGCCCAGCACGCGCTCGACTTGCCGCGGGTGGATCACCGGTCCCACCTCGGTGGTCTCATCGCGCGGGTCGCCCACAACAAGTTTGTCCACGTAGGCGCGCATGGTGGCGACGAAGGCATCGGCCACTTTTTCATGCACCAGGAACCGGGTGCCCGCCAGGCACACCTGGCCGGCATTTCGGTACATCAGCGCGCCGGTGGCAGCAGCGCCTTCGATGTCAGCGTCTTCCAGCACGATGAAGGGGCTCTTGCCGCCCAGTTCGAGGCTGCAGGGCACGAGGTTGGCGCCGGCGGCCTGCGCGATCCACTTGGCGGTGGGCACCGAGCCGGTGAAGGAAACGCGGGCGATGCGCGGGTCGCTCACGAGCTTGGCGCCAGTGTTCGCGCCCGTGCCCTGCACCACGTTGAACACGCCAGGCGGTAGACCGGCGGCATGGGCCGCATCGGCCAGCAGCGAGCAGGTCAGCGGCGCCCACTCGGGCGGTTTCAGGATGCAGGTGTTGCCGGCCGCCAGCGCCGGCCCCAGCATCCAGGTGGACAACATCAGTGGCGCGTTCCAGGGCGTGATGACGACCACCACGCCCGCCGGGTCGTGGCGCACGATGTGGTGCGCCTGGTCGGTTTCGATGGGGCGGTTCTGCAGGTCCAGCGCGTGTTCAGCGAACCAGCGGATGTTGAGCATGGCGCGCGGCACCACGCCGTGGCGCATGCGCGAGAGCAGCACACCGGCGTCGTTGCTTTCGATCTGACACAGCGCGTCGGCGCGCTGGCCGATCTCGTCGGCGAAGCGGTCGAGGTAGGGTTTGCGCTCGGCGGCCGTGAGCGCCGACCAGGCCGGGAAGGCCTGTTGCGCGGCGGCGATGGCGGCTTGCACCTCGGCCTCGCCGCCCTCGCACACCTCGCCCAGCAGGCGCTGGTCGATGGGCGAGTGCAGCGGGAAGCGGTTGGCGGAGGCCACACGCTGTCCGTTGATGTAGTGGTCGGGCGACACCGGGAAACCGGCGACTTCGATGGTGGGAGA
>DAIMZU010000745.1:0-1846 GCA_036733845.1 Ramlibacter sp. | reverse complement strand
GGTGTGCACGTCGCGCATGATGTTCTTGCCGTCGACCATAACCGAGTCGCCCATGGGACGGCGCAGGGCCGTGTGCAGCACCGGGCGATTCTCCGATGCATTGATCCTTTCGCCCTCGAACATGGCGCGGGCGGCCTGCTCGACGCCGGCCTCGCGGGCCAGATTGACCAGCAGGGTGCGGGTCTGCGGGGTGATGAGGTTCTTCGAATAGTCGAGGAACAGGCCGCTGCAGGAAACCGACAGGTCATCGAAGCGCGTCGGATCGGCCTTGAAGGCCTCGCGCATGCTGAAGTGCTGCATGGCCAGGCGGTGTTCTTCCAGGGCCTTCCAGGACGGCAGGCCGGTGACATCGAGCGGATGCTGGTAGTAGCTCATGGTGATGCGGCTTCCTTTGCTTTGACAGGCCGCTGAACCCCGGGAATTCGCGCAGCGAGCGCGCCATGATTGCCTCGGGATTCAGTGATGTGTATGACCGTGCGGGCACGCCGGCACTCGTTCCTGAATGCTGCGGATGCTGGCCGAACCCGGCTTTCACCGAGCCGGTGAGGCACATCCTATGCCATCAGAGACAGCTCAGACAGGAAAACCCCCTGCTGCGTTCCGGGCTTTCGCCGTCTATTCTGCCCGCGCTCATGCCGCATCCCAACCGCTGTCGCCCAGCCCCAACGAAAAAGCCCGAAGTGCGGAACACTTCGGGCTTGGATTCAATGCAGGCGTGGTGCCGGGCTCAGGCCACCTGCACCGGAATGGCATTGCTGGTATGGCTCAGTTCGCCGTCGGCGCCCATGTAGAGCACATGGGGTTTGAAGTTGGCCAGCTCGGCTTCGCTGTAGTGCGCATAGGCACAGATGATAAGGCGATGACCGACGCCGGCCTTGTGGGCGGCGGCGCCATTGACCGAGATGATCTTGGAGCCTTCCTCGCCGCGGATGGCGTAGGTGGTGAAGCGTTCGCCGTTGTCGACGTTGTAGATCTGGATCTGTTCGTATTCACGGATACCGGCCAGGTCCAGCCACTCGCCGTCGATGGCGCAGGATCCTTCATAGTCGAGCACCGAGTGGGTTACCTGGGCGCGGTGCAGTTTGGCCTTGAGCATGATGGCGTGCATGGCGGGGTCCTCCGGCGGGTGCGCAAGCGGCGCAGAGTGTGCCCGAAGCCTCGAACGCGATCAAGGCTGCAGGCAATTGGCAGGGATCAGGCCGATGTGCGGAGGTCGACCAGCAGGTTGTCGATCAGCCGCGTCTTGCCCAGGTAGGCCGCCGCGAGAATGACCAGCTCGCTGGAGGCGTCGGTGACCGGCTGCAGGTCGATGGCATTGCGGATGTCCAGGTAGTCCGGACGCAAGCCGGCGTTGCGCAGTGCTTCCAGACCTTCGTCGATCAGCGCGGGAAGGTCCCGGCGACCGCCCTGGAGCGCATCCCTGAGCTGGTTCAGCGTGCGATAGAGGACAGGCGCCGTGGCGCGCTCGTCGGCGCTCAGGTAACCGTTGCGCGAGGACAGTGCCAGGCCGTCGTCGGCCCGCACGGTCGGTTCGGAGAGGATCTGCACCGGCATGTTCAGGTCGCGCACCATGGTGCGGATCACCGCCAGCTGCTGGAAATCCTTCTGGCCGAACACGGCGAGGTCCGGCAGGACCATGTTGACCAGCTTGCTCACCACCGTGGAGACACCGTCGAAATGACCGGGGCGACTGCCGCCGCAGAGGCCTTCGGATACGCCGGGTACGCGCACGATGGTCTGGTTGGCCTGGCCGTGGGGGTACATCTCCTCCACGCTGGGCGCGAAGAGCAGGTGGCAGCCGGCGTCGAACAGCTTTTCCTGGTCCGCCGCGAGCGTACGTGGGTAG
>DAIMZU010000744.1:0-1853 GCA_036733845.1 Ramlibacter sp. | reverse complement strand
GGCGCGCGCGCCGGGTCCGGCGCGCCTGGCTGTTCGTGTTCGCGATCGCGCTGCACAACATTCCGGAAGGCCTGGCGATCGGCGTCGCCTTCGCGGGGACGGATGCGTTGTCCGCATCGGCGCTGACCACCGGCATCGCGATCCAGAACATCCCCGAGGGCCTGGTGGTGGCGATCGCTCTGCGCGCCGTGGGCTATGGCCGCCTGAAGCCGGCGCTGATCGGGATCGCCTCCGGCCTGCTGGAGCCGGTCGGCGCCGTGGCAGGCGCGGCGGTGGTGTCGCTGTCGTCGGCGCTGCTGCCCTGGGGCCTGGCCTTCGCGGCGGGCGCCATGCTCTTCGTGGTCAGCCACGAGATCATCCCCGAGTCGCACCGCAAGGGCCACGAGCACCAGGCGACGGCGGGCCTGATGCTGGGCTTCGCGGTCATGGTGGTGGTCGGCGGCGCGTTCTGAGCATCCTCATGCGGAATGCTTTCGCCGCCGGTCCTCATCGGCCGCGATGAAGTAGCTTCCCAGCGTGGCCGTGACGTAGCCGAACATGGTGAACCCGTAAGTCGCCAGCAGCAGGCACAGCAGCCGCCCTTCCGCCGACCGGGGCCACCAGTCCGAACCCATGGTGACCAGGATCATCGCGGTCCACCAGAGCGCGTCGCCGTAGTGCCGGAAGCCGCCGGTCCTACTGCAGGGTGGGCGACCTGCCGGCAGACTGAAAGCCTTCCATCCGGAGCATCGGCGAATGAGCATCGATCCCCAATCCCTGGGCTTTCGCAACAATGCGCAAGCCAGCCGCTACGAACTGCACGACGGCGACGAGGTCCTGGCCTTTGCGCAATACCGGGCCGAACCCGGACGCGTGGTCTTCACGCACACGGAAGTGGGCGCCGAACACGAAGGACAAGGCCTCGGCTCCGAAGTGGCGCGGCAGGCGCTGGACGAGGTCCGGCACAGCGGCGCCAAGGTGGTGCCGGCCTGCGCATTCATCGCGGCCTACATGCGGCGCCACCCCGCCTATGCCGACCTGACCTGAGGCGCTACCATCGATCACGTGACCGACCTGCCCGCGCCGCTGCTGCCCGAGGGTCCGCCCAGCGCGCCCTTCACGTCACCCGAATGGGTCTACGAACTCCGGTTCGAGGGCCTGCCGTGCATGGCGCGGGTCAGGCCCGGCGCCTCCGGAGACCCTGCCCGCGTGCGGCTCCGGCCGGCGGAAGGCGACATGCAGGCATCAACCGCACATCCGTCCATCGTGCAGGCCCTTGCCGCCCTGCCGGGCGGGCCGCACGTGCTCGAGGGCACCATCGCCCGGCGGCACGCGGGCGGACCTCCGCACGCCGGCAGTGATCGTCTCGCCGCCGAGGCGTTCTGCGTTTCCGACCTCCTCGTGCACGCGGGCGAGGACCTCACTGCGCGTCCCCTGGTCGCGCGCAAGGCGCGACTACGCGAATTGCTGCAGGCGGCCGACCCCTCGGCCGTGCTCGCGTGCGGTGACTTGCCGGCCGACGCGGACCTGCTGCGCGCCCTCGCGGCGACGGGCCTGGGCACCACGGTGGTTCTGGCCAGGCGAAAGGACAGTGCCTATCCCTGCGCGCGCGGCAGCCCCGACTGGACGGTCGTCGACCCATCGCTGGCGCCGGGCTGATCCCCTGGCCCAGCCGAACACCGTTACAGCGGCCTGCACCCGCCTCGCTGCGGGTCTATGCTGCCCGAATGGACCCCGCCACCGCCCGTTCCACCCTGGCGGCCCCGGCCCAGCCAGCGGCCCGCCGCCGGCTGATGTGGGCTGGCTTCCTCGTGGGATTCAGCCTCGGCGGCTTCTTCGATGGCATCCTGCTGCACCAAGTGCTGCAGTGGCAC
>DAIMZU010000743.1:0-1855 GCA_036733845.1 Ramlibacter sp. | reverse complement strand
GCTCAACCTGATCAACGACATCCTGGACCTGTCCAAGATTGAGTCGGGCACGGTGTCCGTCGAGATCGAGGACATTCCGTTCGCCGGCCTGCGCGAGAGCATCGACCGCAACTTCCGGCACGTCGCCGAGGCCAAGAACCTGCCGCTGCGCGTGCGCTTCGCCGACGGACTGCCGCGGTCCATGACCAGCGATCCCAAGCGGCTGCAGCAGATCCTCAAGAACCTGCTGTCCAATGCGGTCAAGTTCACTTCCCAGGGGCACGTCGAGGTCCGCGTCGGCCTCACCCAGTCGGGCTGGTCGCCGGAACACCCGGTGCTGCGCCACGCGCAGCAGGTGGTGGCCTTCGCCGTGGAGGACACCGGTATCGGCGTGCCGCCGGACAAGCAGCGACTGATCTTCGAGGCCTTCCAGCAGGCAGACGCCGGCACCTCGCGCAAGTATGGGGGCACCGGGCTCGGCTTGGCCATCAGCCGCGAACTCGCCATGCTGCTGGGCGGCGAGATCAAGCTCGCCAGTGTCCATGGGCAAGGCAGCACCTTCACGCTGTTCCTGCCGGTCCAGTACACCGGGCCCGACGCGGGCGGGGCACCCGAGCCGCGCCTGGAGCGCCCGGTCCCCGCCTTCGTCCCCGCCACGGTCCGCGAAGAACCCGTCTCCGACGACCGTGACGACATCGAAGCCGGCGACGCCGTGCTCCTGATCATCGAGGACGACCCGCACTACGCGCGCATCCTGCTCGGGCTCGCGCGGGACAAGGGCTTCAAGGGCGTGGTCGCCAACCGCGGCGCCATCGGCCTGGCTCTGGCCCGCGAACTGCGGCCGGCCGCGATCTCGCTGGACATCTTCCTTCCCGACATGCTGGGCTGGACCGTGCTGGACCACCTGAAGCGGGACCCGCGGCTGCGGCACATCCCGGTGCAGGTGCTCACGCTCGAGGAGGAGCGCCAGCACGGCCTGGCGCACGGTGCGTTCGCCTACCTGGTCAAGGAACCGACCACCGACGGGCTGGAGGCGGCCATGCTGCGCATGCGCGACTTCACGCAGCCGCGCACCCGTCGCCTGCTGGTGGTGGAGGACGATGAGCGCGAGCGCGAAGCCGTCTGCGAACTGCTCGGGCATGACGACATCGAGATCCTGCAGGCGGGTACCGGTGCCCAGGCGCTGGACCTGCTGCGCGAAGGCGGCATCGATTGCGCCGTCCTCGACCTGCGCCTGCCCGACATGAGCGGCTTCGAACTGCTGGAACAGGTGCGCGGGGACCGCCAGCTGGCGCAGGTGCCGGTCGTGGTCTTCACGGGCCAGGACCTCAGCCGCGACGAGCAGGAGCGCCTGGGGCAGATGGCGCGCAGCATCGTCATCAAGGACGTGCAGTCCCCCGAGCGCCTGCTCGACGAAACGGCGCTGTTCCTGCACCGGGTGGTCACCGACCTGCCACCGGACCGCCAGTCCATGCTGGACCGGCTCCACAACTCGTCCGAGGCGCTGCGCGGGCGCAAGGTGCTGGTGGTGGACGACGACGCGCGCAACATCTTCGCGCTCACCACCGTGCTCGAGAACCACGAAATGGACGTGCTCAGCGCCACGAACGGGCGGCAGGCGATCGACATCGTCAAGTCCACGCCGGACCTCGACATGGTGCTGATGGACATCATGATGCCGGAGATGGACGGATACGAAACCATGCAAGAAATCCGCCGGGAGCCCTCGCTGCGCCGGCTGCCGATCCTCGCGCTCACGGCCAAGGCCATGAAGGGAGACCGCGAGAAATGCCTGCACGCTGGCGCGAGCGACTACATCGCCAAGCCCGTCAATACGGACCAGCTGCTTTCCCTGATGCGCGTATGGCTGTACCGC
>DAIMZU010000742.1:0-1861 GCA_036733845.1 Ramlibacter sp. | reverse complement strand
CGAACCCCGCCACCCCACGCCCCCGTTCATCGAGCAGGCGCTGGCCGGGTCGCTCGCCGGGTTGTCGGTCTACCCCCCCACGGCGGGAACGCCGGCCCTGCGCGAGGCCTGTGCCGGATGGTTGCACCGGCGCTACGGCATCGAGGTGGACCCTGCCACCGAGGTCCTGCCGGTCAACGGCTCGCGCGAGGCGCTCTTCGCCTTCGCGCAGGTGGTGGTCGATCCCAGCCGCGACCCGGTCGTGGTGTGCCCGAACCCGTTCTACCAGATCTACGAGGGTGCGGCCCTGCTGGCCGGGGCCACGCCACACTACGTGCCCAGCGATCCGGCCCGCAACTTCGCGGTCGACTGGGACAGCGTGCCCGAGGCGGTGTGGGCCCGGACCCAGCTGGTCTTCGTGTGCTCCCCCGGCAACCCCACGGGCGCGGTGATGCCGCTGGACGAGTGGCGCAAGCTGTTCGCGCTGTCAGACCGCCATGGCTTCACCATCGCCTCCGACGAGTGCTACAGCGAAATCTACTTCCGCGACGAGCCGCCCCTGGGCGGCCTCGAGGCCGCCGCCCGCCTGGGCCGGGGGCGTGAGCGGCTGGTCGCCTTCACCAGCCTTTCCAAGCGCAGCAACGTGCCGGGCCTGCGCTCGGGCTTCGTGGCCGGCGACGCGGCCATCCTCAAGTCCTTCCTGCTCTATCGCACCTACCACGGGGGTGCCATGAGCCCCATCGTGCAGGCCGCCAGCATCGCGGCCTGGCAGGACGAGGACCATGTGGTGGACAACCGGGCGCGCTACCGGCGCAAGTTCGAGCAGGTCACGCCGATGCTGTCGCAGGTGCTCGATGTGCGCCTGCCCGACGCGAGCTTCTATCTCTGGGCCGGCGTGCGCGGCATGAGCGACACCGCGTTCGCGCGGGACCTGCTGGCTCAATACAATGTCACGGTCCTTCCGGGCAGCTTCCTCGCGCGCGATGTCGACGGCGCCAATCCGGGTGCCGGCCGCATCCGCATGGCCCTCGTCGCCGACACCGACGAATGCCTGGAAGCCGCCCGGCGCATCGTGCAATTCGTCCAATCCCGTCCCTGAACAGGCAGCAATCCTTCCATGAGCCAGCAACTGCAGAAGATCATCGACACCGCGTGGGATGACCGCGCGAGCCTCTCGCCCAAGGCCGCCCCGGCCGAAGTCACCGAGGCCGTCGAGCACGTCATCGCCGAACTGAACAACGGCACCCTGCGGGTCGCCACGCGCGAGGGCGTCGGCCAGTGGACGGTCCACCAGTGGGTCAAGAAGGCGGTGCTGCTGTCCTTCCGCCTGAACGACAACGCGATCATGAAGGCCGGCGACCTCGCCTTCTTCGACAAGGTCCAGACCAAGTTCGCGCACCTGAGCGCCGAGGAAATGGCCGCCACCGGCGTGCGCGTCGTGCCTCCGGCGGTCGCCCGGCGCGGCAGCTTCATCGCGCGCGGCGCCATCCTGATGCCCAGCTACGTGAACATCGGCGCCTATGTCGACGAGGGCACCATGGTGGACACCTGGGCCACCGTCGGCTCCTGCGCGCAGGTCGGCAAGAACGTGCACCTGTCCGGCGGCGTCGGCCTGGGCGGCGTGCTCGAGCCCCTGCAGGCGAACCCCACCATCATCGAGGACAACTGCTTCATCGGCGCGCGCTCGGAAATCGTCGAAGGCGTGATCGTCGAGGAGAACTCCGTCATCTCGATGGGCGTGTACATCGGCCAGAGCACCCCCATCTATGACCGTGCCACCGGCGAGGTCAGCTACGGCCGCGTGCCGGCCGGCTCGGTCGTCATCTCGGGCAGCCTGCCCAAGGACGGCGGCCGCTACAGCCTGTACGCCGCCATCATCGTC
>DAIMZU010000741.1:0-1864 GCA_036733845.1 Ramlibacter sp. | reverse complement strand
AATGGGTGAAGTTCCGCTCGCACCTGTCGCGCGGCGTCACCGTGGGCACCATGCTCATGGACGAGGCGCTGCACTTCATGCGCCTGGGCACCTTCCTGGAGCGCGCGGACAACACCGCCCGGCTGGTGGACGTGAAGTTCCACGCGGTGCAAAGCGACTTCTTCGGCACCGCGACCGCCCAGGACCAGGAATACGACTTCTACCACTGGAGCGCCATCCTGCGCAGCGTCTCCGGCTTCGAGACCTACCGCAAGGTGTACCGCGACGTCATCACGCCTGAACGCGTGGCCGAGTTGCTGGTGCTGAGGTCCGACATGCCGCGATCGCTGCACGCCAGCATGAACGAGGTCGTCGCCAACCTCGCCGCCGTTGCAAATGGCCAGTCGCGCGATACCGAGCGCCGCGCGGGCAAGCTTCGTGCGGAACTGCAGTACGGCAACATCGAGGAAATCCTCGCCACCGGCCTGCACGCCTTCCTCACCCAGTTCCTCGACCGGGTCAATGAACTGGGCATGGGGATCAGCCGGGACTTCCTGGTTCCGGCTTCGTAGATCCGGCGGGAAGAACAGCTGGAACGCGAAGGGCGCAAAAGGTCTTCTTCGCGCCCTTTGCGTCCCCTTTGCGCCGTTTGCGTTCGTCTCTGACGACCCGCCCCCGTCACCCTATTTCGTGCAGATCACATAGCGCACGAAATCGTCCGCCTTCGCGAACGCGTCATACAGCCGGCGCGCCGTGACGTTGTTCTCGCGCGTGTGCCAGTACAGGCGGGACCAACCCTCGGCGCGCATCGCATTGCGCAGCCAGTCGAGCAGAGCGGTGCCGATGCCCTTGCCGCGGGCGGAGGGCAGCACGTACAGGTCTTCGAGGTAGCACACGGGCTGGCTTTCCCAGGTGTTCTCGTGGACGACGCAGTGCGCGAAGCCGTAGACCTTGCCGTCGATCTCGGCGACGATGCACATGATGGCCGAGTCAGGGTCGAGGATGCGGGCCCAGGTCCTGCGGGTCACCTCGTCGGGGACCTGCGCGTCATAGAAGCTGCAGTAGCCGCGCCAAAGGGCCAGCCAGGCCGCTTCGTCGCTGGGCAGGGCCGAGCGGATCACCACGGGGTTCATGCGGGAGATTGTGCCGCCTCTGGCTGATCCTTGCGCGCGGTGCTGCGGCGCGCCGGAGCGTCGCGGCAGCGTCCTACAGGGGCGGGCCCGCAGGGCTGCCTAGGATGCAACATGAACACGTCCCCAGCACCCGCCCGGCCGGTCGACCTGGCGGCCGAATCCGTCGCCGGCGAAGAAGATCCCGGCGCATCCATCGACATGTCTGCCGCCGCGTCACGCCAGCCCGGAGCGTCCGATCAGCCAGCAGGGGCGCAGGGCGCCCGCCCGGGTGCGCCGACGGCGCCGATGGCCCCAGGCGACGAAGCCCCGGCGGGTACGCCCGGCACGGGCGAGGACCTGTGCCGCACCTGCGGCGGCGACGGTCAGCTCAACGGCGGCCCTTGCCCGGACTGCGACGGCACCGGCCGGATCACGGTGGGCATCGGCGGCGCCTGACGCGCCGTGCTGCCGCGAAAGCGCCTGCTGCAGACCCGCGGCGGGCGGCTGGAACACCTGCTCTCCGGCAGCGGGCGCGCGCACTGGATCTTCTTCAACGGCGCTGGCGTTCCGCTGGAAGGCTGGCGCTGGCTTTACCCCGAGGTGGAATCCATCGGCACCGTGCTGGCGTGGAACCGGTGTGGCGCAGGTCGCAGCGACGGACCGCCGCCCGCGCAGACCGGCACGGTGGTCCTGTCGTCGCTGCGTGAGCTGCTGGGGTACTGCGCGCTCGATCCTCCGTATATCCTGGTGGCGCACAGCCTCGGCGCGCGGAA
>DAIMZU010000740.1:0-1874 GCA_036733845.1 Ramlibacter sp. | reverse complement strand
GCTTGTTGTACAGGTCGACGTCACGGATCTCGAAGTCCATGCCCTTCTCGAACAGGACGAAGCGGCAGCGGTGGGAGAACGGGCAGGTGGTTCCCGAGTACAGCACCATCATGGCAATGGCTCCTTGAGTCAAAAGGAGTGGGGCGCCAGCGGCGGCCCACTCCGGGTACATGGCGCGGCCGCGCGGTGCGGCCGGACCGGGATCGGGTTGGATCGGATCAGGCCCCCCGCTCCAGGAACCTGAGACGGGTCCGGACGGCGGGGCGCGCTCCGCGGAATCAGCGGATGTCCTTCCAGAATGCGGCGTTCAGGCGCCAGGCGATGACGGTGAACACCCCGAGGAACAGCAGGACCCAGACGCCGATGCGCACGCGCGTCTTCTGGTTGGGCTCGCCCATCCACTGGAGGTAGCCGACCAGGTTGGCGATGGCTTCGTCGTACTGCAACGGCGTGAGCGTGCCGGGCGACACCTGCTTCCATCCGCGGAAGACCGGGGTCTCCTGGCCGTGCGAGATGACGTTCTCGAAGACCGGCTCGCGCTCGCCCTGGAGTTCCCACAATGCATGAGGCATGCCGACGCTCGGGAACACCAGGTTGTCCCAACCGGTCACCTTGCTCGGGTCGCGATAGAAGGTGCGCAGGAAGGTGTAGAGGTAGTCGGCACCGGTACCGCCGTGACCCGAGCGGGAGCGAGCGATCAGGGTGAGGTCCGGCGGGTTGGCGCCGAACCAGTCCTTGGCTTCACGCGGGTTGATCGAGGCGACCATGGTGTCGCCCACGCGCTCGGAAGTGAACAGCAGGTTGTCCTTGATCTGCTGCTCGGACAGCCCGATGTCCTGCAGGCGGTTGAAGCGCATGAAGGCCGCCGAGTGGCAGTTGAGGCAGTAGTTGACGAACAGCTTGGCCCCATGCTGCAGCGCCGGCAGGTCGTTGATCCGGTCGGGCGCCTTGTCCCAGCGGATGGTGTCGCCGCCAGCCGCCATGGCCGGTCCGGCCAGGCCGAAGGCCAGGGCCACCGAAGCGATCAGGGAATAGAAGGTCTTTTTCATCTGCGTGCGATCCTGGCTCAGTGCGCGGCAAAGGTGATGCGGTCGGGCACGGGCTTGAAGGCGCCGAGCCGGCTCCACCAGGGCATCAGCAGGAAGAAGCCGAAGTAGAACAGCGTTCCGACCTGGGAGACCCGCTCGCCGATGGGGGATGGCGGCTGCACGCCCAGGTAGGCCAGGACGAAGAAGTTGACCACGAACACGCCATACACCCACTTGTTCCAGTTGGGGCGATAACGGATGGAGCGTACCGGGCTGGCATCGAGCCAAGGCAGGAAGAACAGGATGATGACCGCGCCGCCCATCACGACCACGCCCCAGAACTTGGCATCGATGGCGAGCATGAGGAGCGAGGCGATGACGGCGCCGATGACCACCGCACCCTTGCCGACGCTGGACATGCGGCTGCGCATGACCGTGAACACCGCGGCGGCGAGGGTCAGCGCGACGAGCACGTACATCATCTCGGAGGTGATGGCGCGAAGCATCGAGTAGTACGGCGTGAAGTACCAGACCGGAGCGATGTGCGCGGGGGTCTTGAGCGGGTCGGCCGGGATGAAGTTGTTGTACTCGAGGAAGTAGCCACCGAACTCCGGCGCGAAGAACACCACCGCCGAGAACAGCATCAGGAACACCGACACGCCCACGATGTCGTGGACGCTGTAGTACGGATGGAAGGGGATGCCGTCCAGCGGCTTGCCGTTCTCGTCCCGCGGCGCGTTCGGGCCCTTGATCTCGACGCCGTCGGGATTGTTGGAGCCGACGTCGTGCAGGGCCAGCAGGTGGGCCACCACCAGGCCGAGCAGCACCAGCGGCACCGCGATGACG
>DAIMZU010000739.1:0-1875 GCA_036733845.1 Ramlibacter sp. | reverse complement strand
CCCCCACACGGCGCACGTCGAGAGCATGGCAGTGTTCGATCGCTGACTGGCGGCTGCCTGGGAGCGGGGTCGGTGGAACGCAGGGTCCGCAGAGTGGACGCAGAGGACGCAGCCGCTCACCGCGGACACGAAGGACGAGATATTCACCGATGGCCCGCACCTGGACGTGGTGCGCACCCTCGCCGAACGCCTCGGCGCCAGTGGCGTCCTGCGCTGAGCAGTGCCTGCAGGCGCCGCACCCTGAAAGCAGGAAAGGGACCCGAAGGTCCCTTTCTTTCTGGCGCGCCGAAGCGGTCTCAGTCGCTGCTGCTGGTGAGCCCCAGAAGGGCGAGCAGGCTCTGGAACACGTTGAAGATGTCCAGGTAGAGCGCCAGCGTGGCGGAGATGTAGTTGGTCTCGCCGCCATCGAGGATGCGCTTGACGTCGTACAGCATGAAGGCGCTGAACACGCCAATCGCGAGGGTGCTGATCACCATCATGCCCACCGTCGAGCCGATGAACACGTTGATGATGGCACCGGCGATGATCGCCAGGGCACCGACGAACAGGAACTTGCCGAAGTTGGTCAGGTCGCGCTTGATCACCGTTGCCAGGCTGGCCATGGCGAAGAAGATCGCGGCCGTGCCGCCCGCGGCGGTGATGATCAGGCTGGCCCCGTTGTTCAGGCCGAGCACCATGCCGATGATGCGCGAGAGCATCAGGCCCATGAAGAAGGTGAATGCCAGCAGCACCGGAACACCGGCGGCTGAATTCTTGGTCTTCTCGATGGCGAACATGAACCCGAAGGCGCCGCCCAGGAACACGATGAGCCCCAGGCCGCCCGTGAGGCCGCGGGTGATGCCGGTGGCCACGCCCAGCCAGGCGCCGGCAACGGTGGGCAGCAGGCTCAGCGCGAGCAGCCAGTAGGTGTTGCGCAGGACCTTGTTGCGCTCGGCGGCGGAGGGCAGGGTCGAGCTGCCCCATCCACCGATGGTCTGGACACGATCGTTCATGAAGGCCTCTCCTTTTGTTGAGTTTGCGCAGATTAGATGGGCGGATTCTAGGTTGGTTCCGCCAATCGTTATCCTCCAGACCCTATGAAAAATACCTATTTCCTTGAGGCTTCTGACGTCAAGGCCATGGCGGCGGCTGCCGAAGCCGAGGCGCAGCGCCATGGCTGGGCCGTCAGCATCGCGATTGCCGACGCCGGCGGGCACCTGCTGTGGTTGCAGCGCCTCGACGGAGCCCCGCCGGCCACCGCGCGGATCGCACCTGCAAAAGCAAACACCGCTGCGCTGGGCCGCCGGGAAAGCCGCGTCTACGAGGAAGTGATCAACGCGGGCCGTTATGCATTCCTGAGTGCCCCGGGACTGGAGGGCATGCTCGAGGGAGGCGTCCCCGTCATGAGGGACGGGCAGTGCCTTGGCGCCGTGGGAGTCAGCGGCGTGAAGTCCAGCGATGACGCGCAAGTCGCCCGCGCTGCCATCGCTGCCCTGGGACTGTAAACCCGGCCCGGCAGCGCCGCTGGGCGTCAGCGTTCGCGCGGCTCGGTGACGAAGCCGATCCGCGTGAGCCCCGATTGCTGCGCGGCAGCCATGAGCTGCGCCACCCGTTCGTAACGCACGTTGCGGTCACCCCGGATGTGCAGCTGCGGCTGCGGGTTGCGCGCCGCCTCGGCTGCCAGCAGCCCCGGAAGGGCCGCGTCGTCGACGGGGCGGTCGTTCCACCAGTAGCGTCCCTGGGCGTCGACGGAGACGCGCACCGTCTCGGGCAGGTCCTTCAGGCGCTCGTTGCTCGCCTGGGGCAGCTCGATATTGACGGAATGCTTCATCACCGGGACCGTGATGATGAAGATGATCAGCAGCACCAGCATGACGTCCACCAGCGGCGTCATGT
>DAIMZU010000738.1:0-1882 GCA_036733845.1 Ramlibacter sp. | reverse complement strand
GGCCAGGACCGGGGCCGATGCTGGTTTCGCCCATGTGATGTTCCCTCTCGTGCTGCGCAAAAAGACTGCCGCTGTCAGCTCGGCGATTCCCAACCCTGGGCCCGCCACGATCCGGCATGCTCCTCGAGTTCGCGCGCGCCGCAGTCGCGAAGCAGCCGGCAGATCCGCCGGGCTTCGTCGTCGCTGGCGGCCTCGACCATCAGCAGCGAGCGACCCTGCCGAAGGTTCTCCGCATAGATGCCCGACTCGTCTGTATGGCTCTCCAGGAGGCTGGCCCAGAAGCCGCCGAAGGACTCCAGGACCCCCTTCTCCCGGTATCCCGGCTCGCCCGGACGGGACTGCGACGGGCCGCCCTGTGCGATGAACTCGGCATCGCGGCTCTCCTTCAGGTGCATGCGCTCCTTCGGCAGTCCGGCATCGCGTTGGAGCCGGTCAACGGCCGCGTGCAGGTCGTCAGGGGTGGTGAAGGTGGCGATGATGTTCTGCATGGCATCTCCCGGTTCGTGCCTCATGGTCGGTCGACCCGCGCCATGCCGATGTAGGACCCGGCCGCAGGGGGGCGGACGTCCACGCCGGGCGTTCGCCGCCGAAATGATTCGTTGCGCAGGACACATGCCGATTCACAGGACACGGCGCGTGCATGGCTCAATCCTGCTTCCTACCCCCAGCACCAAGGAGCCAAGCGGATGGGCAACAAGATCGTGACCGAAGCCGACCGACGCGCCACGCGCGCGCCGAAGACCGCCGCCGGGATTCAGACCGTGCGGCACGGCACCGGGCAGACCGTCAGCCGCGAGCGCGGCAAGGCCACCCGCAACAAGAAGAACGCCGGCAAGCGGCCCCGCCAGGGCGGCTCCTGAGCATTGACATCATCGAAAGGCATGCGCATGCGCCTGGACATCTACCGCCGCCACGAGCCTGAACACAAGCGCTCCTACCTTGCCGTTCCCGCCGGACAGGAAATTCCGCAGGAGGCCACCAGCACCGAATGGGTGGCCCACGCGCGCGACACCGAACTCGACGAGCGCGCTGCCGAGTTCGTGGAGTACGGCATCGAGAACCCGCGCAAGCAGATCGAGGAAAAAGGCTACGCGATCACCAGCCTGGGGCACCAGCTCCAGGAGTGACGCCGCCGCCGCCCTGCGGCTGTGCTAGAACCGGAGGCTTCCGTCCTCCGGTGCCATGACCGAGCCTTCGCCGCCGCCCCCCGATACCGCCTGCAGCCGCGTCGTCTCCGTCCGCGCCCTGTGCGACTTCACCGCGCGTCGCGGCGATCTCGACCTGCGCTTCACGCCCTCGCCAACGGCCCAGCAGGGTATTGCCGGACACCAGTGGGTGGCCTCACGCCGGCCGCCGGGCTATGAACGTGAAGTAACGCTG
Organism: Ramlibacter sp.; assembly: GCA_036733845.1. Lineage (GTDB taxonomy): Bacteria > Pseudomonadota > Gammaproteobacteria > Burkholderiales > Burkholderiaceae_C > Ramlibacter. Next base: position 502 of record DAIMZU010000738.1, on the reverse strand, counting down.
TCCGCCTCTTACGGCGCCCTGCTCGTGCGCGGGCGCGCCGACGGGTTCGATGCCGCCGCCGGCCGGCTCGAGGAAGTCAAGACCTTCCGCGGAAACCTCGACCGCCAGCCGGACAACCACCGGCACCTGCACTGGGCGCAGGCGCGGGTGTATGGCCACATGCTGTGCCAGTCGCGCGGACTGGCGTCGCTTCGCATTGCCCTCGTCTACCTCGACCTCGGGACGCTGGAGGAAACGGTGATCGAGGAAACGCAGGACGCGGGCACCCTCCGAGGCATTTTCGATGGACTCTGCGAGCGGTATGCCGGCTGGGCCGCGCAGGAGGAAGCGCACCGGCGCGAGCGGGACGCGGCCCTGGCGGTGCTGCGCTTTCCACACCCGAACTTCCGGGAAGGGCAGCGGCAGCTTGCCGAGAACGCGTGGCGGGCGGCGCGCGCAGGCCGCTGCCTCATGGCCCAGGCGCCGACCGGCATCGGAAAGACACTGGGCACGCTGTTTCCGG
>DAIMZU010000737.1:0-1894 GCA_036733845.1 Ramlibacter sp. | reverse complement strand
CGCGCGAGCGGCGGACTTGGCCGCGCTGCTTCGGCGCAGCGAGGTGGGCTCGGCTTTCTTTTTCGCAGGGACGGGCTTCGACGCCGGTGCAGCCGGCTTGGCGGCCCCGAGCTTGAGCCGAACCGGCTTGTCGCCCCAGATCTCCTCGAGGTGGTAGTAGGTGCGGATGGCCGGCTGCATGATGTGCGCGACGGCGGGGCCGCAGTCCACGATGATCCATTCACCGTTTTCTTCGCCTTCGATGCGGGGCTTGGAGAAGCCCGCCTCGCGGACGGCATCACGCACGCTGGCAGCCAGCGCCTTGGTCTGGCGGTTGGAGGTGCCCGATGCCACGATGACGCGCTCGAACAGCGGCGACAGGTGCTCGGTGTTGAACACCTGGATGTCCTGCGCCTTGACGTCTTCCAGCCCTTCGACGATGGCACGTTGCAGGCGTTGGGTGTCTTTCTTGGCGGCGGTTTCTTGGCTCATCAGGTGGATTGGTAAAGGTGGTGACGGGCAATATAGCTTGCCACGGGGTCGGGAACCAAGTGGGCGATCCCCTGCCCCGACGCGACCCGCTCGCGGATCTCGGTCGCGCTGACGGGCATCGCGGGGAGTTCGACCGGCAGCCAGTGGCCGCCAGGGACATGGGACGCGTCGAAGGGAACGGGCGATCGCGCGGGGCGGGCCCGCTCAGCGATTGCGATGGTGGCCAGGGCCGGGATGGCGGCGCTCTCGCGCCAGCTGTGGAGTGCCTCGGCCTGGTCGGCGCCGATGACCAGCAGCAGCTGCGCCTGCGGAAACTCCGCATGCAGCTCCCGCAGGGTGTCGACCGTGTAGGTGGGGCCGCTGCGCGACAGCTCGCGCGCATCGACCACTGCACGAGGAACCGCAGAGAACGCCAGCCGCGACATCTCGAGACGGTGGCCGCCACCGGTCAGGGAGCGCGCCTTGTGCCAAGCCTGGCCGGTGGGCAGCACGCGCAGCTCGTCCAGCCCGAGTTGCTCGACCGCCGCACGCGCCAGCGCCACGTGGGCGAGATGGGGCGGATCGAAGGCCCCGCCGAACATGCCGATGCGCCGCGCCGCGGCGGGCGTGCTCAAGCCCACTCCCGGGGGACGAGGAAGTCGGTGTACAGCGCCGCTTCAGGCGAGCCGGGCTCGGGCTCGAACCGGTAGGCCCAGGACGCCAGCGGCGGCATGGACATCAGGATGGACTCGGTGCGTCCGCCCGACTGCAGGCCGAAGTGCGTGCCGCGGTCCCACACGAGGTTGAATTCCACGTAGCGGCCGCGCCGATAGAGCTGGAAACTGCGTTCGCGTTCGCCCCATGGCGCGTGGCGGCGGCGTTCGACGATGGGCAGGTAGGCGGGCAGGAAGGCATCGCCCACGGCCTGCAGCATGGCGAAGCTGCGCGCGGCGCCGAGTTCGGCGAAGTCATCGAAGAAGACGCCGCCGACGCCGCGCTGCTCGTTGCGGTGGCGAAGGCTGAAGTAGTCGTCGCACCAGGTCTTGAAGCGGGGGTACTTGTCGTCGCCGAAGGGCGCGAGCGCCGCCTTGCAGGTGGCATGGAAGTGCCGGGCGTCCTCCGCGAAACCGTAGTAGGGCGTGAGGTCCATGCCGCCGCCGAACCAGCACACCGGCGCGCCCGAGGCCGGCGCGGCGGAGATCATGCGCACGTTCATGTGGACGGTGGGCACGTACGGGTTGCGGGGGTGGAACACCAGCGACACACCCATCGCCTCGAAGGGAGCGCCTGCCAGCTCGGGACGGTGCTGCGTGGCCGAGGGTGGCAGCTGCGGGCCGCGCACGTGCGAGAAACCGCAGCCGGCCCGCTCGAACAGCTCGCCACCCTCGAGGATGAGGGTGCGGCCATCGCCCTGCAGGCGCTCACCGTCCGGCTTGCGCCAGTC
>DAIMZU010000736.1:0-1898 GCA_036733845.1 Ramlibacter sp. | reverse complement strand
CCGTCGACCCGACCAACGATGACTACCTGATTCTCCTGGCCGAAGGCCGCCTGGTGAACCTGGGCAACGCCACCGGCCACCCGAGCCGGATCATGGACGGCTCCTTCGCCAACCAGGTGCTGGCGCAGATCCACCTCTATAACGAGAAGTTCGCCGACCTGCCGGTGGCCGAGAAGACCCAAAACGTCACCGTCATGGTGCTGCCGAAGAAGCTCGACGAAGAAGTGGCGCTGGAGATGGTCAAGGGCTTTGGTGGCGTGGTCACCCAGCTGACCGCCAAGCAGGCCGAGTACATCGGCGTTGCCGTCGAAGGTCCGTTCAAGCCGGACAGCTACCGCTACTAAGCAGGTCACGTCACAGGCTGCGAGGCGCCAGGTGCGCTCGCGGCCTGCGGCTTGCAGCTCAAGGAATTTCTGTATGACCTCTTCAAATCGCCCTTCCATCAGCTTCGAGTTCTTCCCCACCAAGACCGAAGCCGGGCATGAAAAACTGCTGAACGTGGCGCGCCGCCTGGCGGGCTACCAGCCCGATTTCTTCTCCTGCACCTACGGTGCCGGTGGCTCGACGCGCGACCGCACGCTCAACACCGTGCTGCAACTCGACGGTGAGGTGAAGATCCCCACCGCCCCGCACCTGTCTTGCGTTGGCGACACCAAGGCCGAGCTGCGCGAGCTGCTGAACCTCTACAAGAGTGCCGGCATCCAGCGCATCGTCGCCCTGCGCGGCGACCTGCCGTCGGGTATGGGCATGGCCAGCGGCGAGCTGCGCTACGCCAACGAACTGGTGGAGTTCATCCGCGCCGAGACCGGTGACCACTTCCATATCGAGATCGCCGCCTACCCGGAAATGCATCCCCAGGCGCGCAACTTCGAGGACGACCTGGCGAACTTCGTGCGCAAAGCCAAGGCCGGCGCCGACAGTGCGATTACCCAGTACTTCTTCAATGCCGACTGCTACTTCTACTTCGTCGAGCGCGTGCGCAAGCTCGGGGTTCAGACGCCGGTGGTGCCGGGCATCATGCCGATCACCAATTACAGCAAGCTGGCCCGCTTCTCCGATGCCTGTGGCGCGGAGATCCCACGCTGGGTGCGCAAGCAGCTCGAAGCCTATGGCGACGACATGCAGAGCATCCAGGCCTTCGGTGAGCAGGTGATCACCGAAATGTGCCAGAAGCTGCTGGCCGGCGGTGCGCCAGGCCTGCACTTCTACACGCTGAACCAGGCCGAACCGAGCCTGGCGATCTGGAACAACCTCGGGCTGTCGCGCTGAGTTCCGGCCAGCTCCGGGGAAATACGGAGCTGGCTAATGAACCCGTGACCTGCGACACTGTCAGAGCAATGCGGCGTTAACAGCCTCTGTTATACTCCGCGCTTCCGCCAGGCTTACGCCCGGATGCCGCCATCACCATTCGCGGCAGGACCGGACGGGATCGCACGCCAGTCGCGATTCGAGCCAGGCATGACCATCCCAGGGCCTCGCCCCTAACAAGACAGGATTACTCATGTCCTTTGCTTCCCTCGGTCTCTCCGAGGCTTTGGCCGGTGCCGTCGAGGCCGCCGGTTACACCCAGCCTACTCCCGTGCAACAGCGGGCCATTCCCGCCGTGTTGCAAGGCCGTGACCTGATGGTCGCCGCCCAGACCGGAACCGGCAAGACAGGCGGCTTCGCCCTGCCGGTACTCGAACTGCTGTTTCCGGGTGGTCACCCGGATCGTGAACACCGCTACGGCCCGAAACAGCCGCGCGTGCTGGTGCTGACACCCACCCGCGAGCTCGCCGCCCAGGTTCACGACAGTTTCAAGGTCTACGCCCGCGATCTGCCGCTGAAAAGCGCGGTGATCTTCGGCGGCGTCGGCATGAACCCGCAGATCCAGGCCGTGGCCAAGGGTATCGACGTGC
>DAIMZU010000735.1:0-1908 GCA_036733845.1 Ramlibacter sp. | reverse complement strand
CATGCCCGTTGCTGTACCCCGACTCGACGTCCTCGACGCCGCGCACCTTCACGAACACCGCCTCGGTACACCAGAAGCAGCCGCCGCCCAGCGCAATCACCTGTGTGCCTGCCATGCGTGTCCTCCATGCATCAACTGACCGCCTTTATATCCTCTTGCGCGGGTGCGATCCGGCTCTGCCGCATACCATGGGCGACCATGACCATCCCTGGTGAATTCAAGCCGCTGCTGACCGCCCTGGTCCTGCCGCCTGCCGGCCCGCTGCTCCTGGCGCTCGCCGCACTGGTGATCGCCCGCCTCTGGCGCGGCCTCGGCGCTTTCCTGCTCGGGCTGTCGCTGGTCGGGCTGTGGCTGCTCAGCTGCAACGCCGTGGCGGTTCGTCTGGGGCAGGCGCTCCTGCCACAGGTTCCCGCGGTCAGCCTGGTCGACCTGCGCCGCGCCCGCGTCGAGGCTGTGGTTGTCCTGGGTGGCGGCGTGCTACCCGTGTCGCCCGCCTACGGCGTTCCGCAGCCGAATTCGTACACCCTCGAACGCCTGCGTTACGGCGTTCGGCTCGCCCGCGTGGCCGGCGTGCCCCTCGCGTTCTCCGGGGGCGTGGGCTGGGCCGGTCGGGCCGGCGCGTCCGAGGCCGAAGCGGCGCGTGCCGCGGCACGGCAGGACTTCGGCTTCGAGATCCGCTGGCTCGACGGGGAATCGCGCGACACCGCGGAGAACGCGCAGCGCACCGCGGCCCTGCTGCAGCGCGACCGCGTCCGCCGCATCGCCCTGGTCAGCGACGCCTGGCACCTCCCGCGGGCCACGCGGGAGTTCCGGCAGGCAGGTTTCGAGGTCCTGCCCGCCCCCACCGGGCACCTGGCGGCGCGCGAACGCGACGCGCTGGAGTGGCTGCCCTCCGGTCACGGCCTGATGGCTTCCAGGCAGGTGATCCGCGAATGGCTGGCCATGCAGTTGCCCCGCTGAACGGGCGCCGCCGAACCGGTGCTTGACCGGGCGCCGCCCACGCGACTATATTACTAACCGGTCAGTCAGTAATTTGAGTCTCCGTGCTTCTTACCCCCCCTCAGGCCGAGCCTGAACCGGCCGCGCGCCGCGGCCGGCGCAAGCAGGCGCGCCCAGGCGAGCTCCTCGAAGCGGCGCTGGACCTCTTTGTCGAGAAAGGCTACGCGGCCACGCGCGTGGAGGAGATTGCCGCCCGCGCCGGCGTCTCGAAGGGCACGCTGTTCCTTTACTTCTCCTCAAAAGAAGAGCTCTTCAAGGCGGTGGTGGCAGACGCCATTGCCGTCCACCTCGATTCCTGGAAACAGGAAGTCCTGGCTTTCGAGGGCAGCAGTTCCGCCCTCCTCACCCGCTGCCTGCGCACCTGGGCGGACCGCATGATCCTCACCAAGGCCTCCGGCATCACCAAGCTGATGTTCAGCGAGGCCCAGAACTTCCCCGAAGCCGCGCGCTACTACGAGCAGGAAGTGATCGTGCCCGGCAAAGCCATGCTGCGCCATGTGCTCGAGCGCGGCGTCGCCAGCGGCGAGTTCGCCATCCCCGACATCGAAGCGGCCCTCCCCGCGGTCATCGCACCCATGATCTTCCTGGCGCTGCACAGGCACTCGCTGGGCCAGGTGTGCACCGGCGGCCCACTCGACCCGGGCGCCTACCTGGACGGACAGCTCCACGCCCTGCTGCACGGATTCCGTGCGCGGGACCGTCAGGAGCCGGCGCGATGACGCCGGCGCGCAGGCTTGCGTGGCTGCTGGTGGCCGCGCTGGTGCTTGCCGCCGGATGGGCCTGGCAGCGGCGGAGCGCGCCGGCGCAGGCGCCGCTGCCTGCCCACGAACTGCTGCTCGAACTCGCGGCAGCGGACCTTGCGCGGGCCGAGGCGGGCGAGCTGTCCGAGACCGTGGGCGTCTCCGGCAC
>DAIMZU010000734.1:0-1913 GCA_036733845.1 Ramlibacter sp. | reverse complement strand
GGGGCGTGTTGTCCTTGATGAAGTTGGCCAGCGACTTGCGCAGGTCGTCGATGTTGGCCGAACACGCGCGCAGCACTTCCGCTGCACTCGGATTGTCCAACAGGGCCAGCAGCAGGTGCTCGACCGTGATGAACTCGTGGCGCTGCTGGCGTGCCTCCACGAACGCCATGTGGAGACTGACTTCCAATTCCTGGGCAATCATGTGAATTCCTTTGCCTTGCTATTGCCGGTCCCGCCGGTCCGTTCTTCCGAAGACGCCATCGATGAACCCCGTGCGCCGGTCATTGGGTTCGTCCATGTCCTCTCGGACCCACTTTAATCCTGATCCGTTCCCGCGTGGGGCTCATTCCACGGGTTCACTCACGCACTGCAGGGGATGCCCGGCCTGCCTTGCGGCGGCTTGCACCTGCTCGACCTTGGTGGCAGCGACGTCGCGGGAATACACCCCGCACACAGCTTTGCCATCCAGGTGGATCTTCAGCATGATCTGCGTGGCTGTTTCACGGTCCTTGTTGAAAAACTCCTGGATGACCACCACGACGAATTCCATCGGCGTGTAGTCGTCGTTGAGCATGACGACCTGGTACATCTGCGGAGGCTTGGTTTTCTGCGTTCGCCGCTCGAGAACCACGGACCCACCGTCGTCCTCCTTCGGACGCACCTTGGGGGCGACCGGGGCTGGAATGGGTGTTTTGCTGGCCATGAAAATCATTCTATCGAGCGTCCAGCGAAGCGGCCGTGGGAGTGATCTGGCGATGCCGCGCTGGCTTTCAAGCTCAACGGTACCTATCAATCGACCGTGGAGCGTCACGCAGGCCTGCGCCGAAGCAAAACGAATACTTTTGTGTGTCACAATCTTGACAGCGGTTCCCTCACGCGGGAAACTATCACAACAAGGCCACCATGTTCTGGAGGGGTGCCGATGCCAACGGGTACTGTCAAGTGGTTCAACGACGCCAAGGGCTTCGGCTTCATCGAGCCGGATGGCGGCGGCTCGGACGTGTTCGCGCATTTCTCCGCGATCACCATGGACGGATTCAAGACCCTCAAGCAGGGTGCCCGGGTCAGCTTCGACCTCACCGAAGGGCCCAAGGGGCGCCTTGCGCAAAACATCCAGGCCGAGGGGCCACAGCCTTCCAGTGTCGCCGCGCCGCCGCCGCGCCCTGACCGGCACTCGCGGGTGCGGGCGCCGCAGTTTCACGCCAGCAGCCACAGCACTGCGCGCTGAACTGCGACCCGTGCAAAAAAGCCGCCCGGAGGCGGCTTTTTTCACTGGCCATGGGCCTCACATGTTCTCGATCATCACCTGCCCGAAGCCGGAGCAGCTGACCTGGGTGGCACCGTCCATCAGACGGGCGAAGTCATAGGTGACCTTCTTGCTCAGGATGGACTTTTCCATGGACGAGATGATCAGGTCGGCGGCCTCGGTCCAGCCCATGTGGCGCAGCATCATCTCGGCCGAGAGGATCTCGGAGCCGGGGTTGACGTAGTCCTTGCCTGCGTACTTCGGGGCCGTGCCATGGGTCGCCTCGAACATCGCGACCGAATCGCTCATGTTGGCGCCCGGGGCAATGCCGATGCCGCCGACCTGCGCGGCCAGGGCGTCGGACACATAGTCTCCGTTCAGGTTGAGCGTGGCGATCACGCTGTATTCAGCCGGGCGAAGCAGGATCTGCTGCAGGAAGGCGTCGGCGATGGAGTCCTTGATGACGATGTCCCGGCCGGTGCGCGGGTTCTTGAACTTGCACCACGGGCCGCCGTCGATCGGCTGGGCGCCGAACTCGCGCTGCGCCAGCGCGTAGCCCCAGTCGCGGAACCCGCCTTCGGTGAACTTCATGATATTGCCCTTGTGGACCAGGGTCACGCTGGGCTTGTCGTTGTCGATGGCGTACTGGATGGCCTTGCGCACCAGG
>DAIMZU010000733.1:0-1916 GCA_036733845.1 Ramlibacter sp. | reverse complement strand
GAGCACCTGCTTGGGGTTCAGCGAGAACACCACGGCGAAGCAGGTGCTCTGCCTGCGCGACACGCTGCTGCAGCCGGAGGACGGGCAATGAACCACCCTATGGTCCCCCACGCCGTCATCCGGCGCGAAGAGATGCTGACCGCGCACCTGGACCTCGGCGGCGCGCCGATCGACCTGGCCGAGTACGCCACCACGGGCCTGCTGGCGGTCGCGGTTGGCCCGCGCGGCATGGGCAAGACCAATGCCGGCCTGCTGATGGCCGAGCAGCTGTCGGCCCAGGGCTGGGTCAGCGTGCTGATCGACCCTGAAAGCGAGATGGAGTCGCTCTACGGCGCGGCGGTGCGCGACGCGGAGCATCTGGCCGCGCTGCTGCAAAGCCGCGCGCAGTCCATCGTCGTGGTCAGCGCGCGCGATGCCACCGCGTTCCTGCCCTATGGCCGCGCCATCCTCGACGCGGCCGAGCGCATCCGAAAGCCGCTGTTCGTCGTGGTGGACGAGGGACAGTTGTTCAGCACCGCCAAGAAATGCGCCGAAGATGCGGGCGAGGCCGCCGGCATCATCAACGAGTTCGCCGGCCGGGGCCGCAAGCGCGCCCTCGACCTGTTCATCACTGCCTTGCGGTACACCGGCACGCTGCACCGCACGCTCTTCGCGAACAAGAACCTGACCTTGATCGGCTGCCAGGAGGACGCGACTGCCTGGGCGGCACTGGCGCCGCAGTTCCGGGCATCGCGCATCGAGTTCACGGACCTCAATGCGCTGGCGCCGGGCGAATTCTTCTGTCTCTCGCGCCGCGGCGTCGAGAAGGTGCGCATGCCGATGGCGCAGGCGTTGGCCAGGGTGGCGCCCAAGGCCCGGCCCGTGCGCCGGACCCTGCCGGCCACCTTCAGCCAATGGGACCGCGCCATGCGGGGCATCCCGACCGGGCGCCTGCAGGCCTTGACCGATCCGGTGGTGGGCCTGCTGGGCGCCATCGCGGGGCTGTCCACCCAGCAGATGCTGGCCGGCGCTGCCGCGCTGCAGGACGAACTGGAGACGCGATGATGGAACGGCACGATGCTGCCGCGCTTGTTCCGGGCGGCGCGGACGAGGAACCGCGCTGGGTGGACTTCGTGCTCGCGCACGGCTGGCGCGCGGCCGTGCACCATCTGGCCACCGTGCTCGGGGTCGCCCGAGGCGGTCGCGTCGGTGCGGCGGACGGGCGCCTGCGAGAGGCGGGACAGGCCGCTCGACTTCGCCGAACTGTTCGCCCTGCGGCACGGCCGCGCTCCGGCCGAGGAGGAATGGCCCGCGCCGCGCAGGACGGGGCGGGGCGGCTACGAGTGGCAGGCGCCGGAGGTCGCTCTGCTGGCTGGGCTGGTGGGCCAGCTCGGGACGGAAGAAATCGCGCAGGTGCTCACGGCGCGCCTGCGCGAACGCACGGGCGATGCGGCCGCCGAGCGCACCGCCGTGGCCGTGCAGGGGCGCGTCCATCTGATCGGCCTGCAGTCGGGCGACGTGCTCGGCGGCATCACGACCACCGAGGCCGGGCGCGAGGTTGGCTCGACGGCGCTGATCCACCAGGCCATCCGCAGCGGCGCGCTCGCCGCGCACAAGGTCGGCCGCCGGCTCGTGATACCGCACGCGGCCTGGGCCGCCTGGAAGGCGCAGCGCGCCGCGCCACCCGAGGGCTTCGTGCGCCTTGCATCCCTGCGCGAACCCCTGGGCATCCGCAGCGACAAACTGTCCGAGTTCGCGCGCATGGGCCATGTGCCGACGGCCCTGCGCTGCAACCCCTTCGGGGTGCCCGGGCCGTCCACGCAGTTCGGCACCTGGCACATCGCGGCCGACATGGCGCGCCAGCTCATCGCGGACCGGCGCGCGGGCCGGCCCATGCCCTGGCATGGCAAGCCCCTGGCCGACAACCTGCGGGCCAC
>DAIMZU010000732.1:0-1919 GCA_036733845.1 Ramlibacter sp. | reverse complement strand
CCATGCTGCCGCTGCTGCCGCTGCCGCTGGTGGGAAATGGAGACTTGCTGCCGGTATCGCTGTTCATGGTGGGTCCTCTTGGCGGGTTGAAAGGAAAGCACCAGCGGGCGCTGGGCCTGCGTCGAATGTAGGAAGCACAGCGTTGCAGACCTGTCGGCGAAGCCCCGGGTCAGGGTGTAGGACGTGGCCGCAGCACCCGGCGGCCAGCCCAGCCACTGGAATTTCCCCCAGCCCCTTCACACTGGCGCGAGTGCAGGCATGATGGAGGTCATCCAAGGAGAATCGAAACGATGGAACACACGGAAGACACGCCGGCGTCGACGGCCGAGCCGCGCAACTCTTTCCTCGAGGAAAAGGCCTTCAAGTCCCGCACCGTGCTGGTGTTCGGCGCCATCAGCGACGCCTCGGCCAGCGATGTTGCGCGCCGGCTGATCGCGCTGGATGCCGAATCGCCGACCCCGATCGACATGCTGGTGAGCTCCCCGGGCGGCCACCTCGAGTCCGGCGACGCGATCCACGACATCATCCGCTTCATCTCGGCACCGGTGAACATGATCGGCACCGGCTGGGTGGGCAGCGCGGCCACCCACCTGTACCTGGCGGTCCCGCGCGAGCGGCGCTTCTGCCTGCCCAACACCCGCTTCCTGATTCACCAGCCCTCCGGCGGCGCAGGCGGGCAGGCCACCGACATTGCGATCCATGCCCAGGAAATCATCAAGGCACGCGAGCGCATCGCCCGCACGATCTCGCGCGAGACCGGGCGCCCGCTCGACAAGGTACTGACCGACATCGAGCGCGATCGCTGGCTGTCGGCCGAAGAGGCCGTGGAATACGGCCTCGTGGGCCGGATCATCGCGCACAAGACGGACCTGCGAAAGCACTGAGAGAGGCCGATCACGGGGGCCGCCGGATCTGTTCCGGCGCGGCCTCCCGGCCCAGGCAGTCCTGGGTCTGCGGCCCGCTCCCCTCGGCGACCGGACTGACCCACATCATCGCGGTCCGCCGGCAGGAAGCGCCGGCAGCGGCTGATCAGCCACAATGCAGGCTGGCGCCGGACGTTCGGTCACTCACCGTCCTCTCCCGAGCGCGCAGCCACACGCTGACGACCGCTTCCACACGATCCGCCCATGCCCGCCACCTGGTCCACCCTGTCCACGGCCGCCACCCTCATCGAGGCGCTGGCGGTGCTGGCCTTTGCCCTGTCGGGTCTGGTCGCAGCGGCCCGCAAGCGGCTCGATGCCGTGGGCGTATGCGTCGTGGCGGGGCTGACAGCCTTCGGCGGCGGCACCCTGCGCGACGTGCTCCTGGACCGCCGTCCCTTCTTCTGGGTCCAGCACGCGGGATGGCTCTGGGCGCTGCTGGCGCTGACCATCCTGGCCTTGAGCCTGATGCGGGCACGCCACCTCTCCCCCACCCTGCGGGCGATCCAGTGGCCCGACGCGGTCGGCATGGGGCTGTTCACCGCGACTGGCACGCAACTCGCGCTGGCCGATGGCATGCCCTCCATCGTGGCGGTCCTGATGGGAATGATCACCGCCGTCTTTGGTGGCGTCCTGCGCGACGTGGTCTGCAACGACATCCCGAGCGCGTTCAGCGACCATCGGCCCTATGCGCTCTGCGCGTTCGCCGGCGGCTGGGCGCTGGTTGCAGCGCAGTGGCTGGGCGCACCGGACGGTGTTGGGCTGGTCGTCGCCGTCGCCACTGCCACGGGGCTGCGCGCCTGGGCCATGCTGACCGGCTACCAGCTGCCGCAATGGACCGCGGCCGGCACCGAGGCGCGCAAGGACTGACGATGGAACGCGCAAGCCCCCTCATTCCCAACCACCTGCTGCAGCCCTGCGGCGCAATCACCGACGTCCAAGGGGTGTCGGTCGGCCACTTCACCGACGCCCGCCGGCCGACCGGCTGCAGCGTCGTGC
>DAIMZU010000731.1:0-1919 GCA_036733845.1 Ramlibacter sp. | reverse complement strand
TCCACAACTACATCGTCAAGGGCGTGCTGTGGCAGGCCTTCACCGCCGACCAGCCCGTGGCGCTGCTGATCGACGAGATCGACAAGGCCGACATCGAGTTTCCGAACGACCTTCTGCGCGAACTCGACCGCATGGAGTTCCATGTGTACGAGACCCGCGAGCTGGTTCGCGCGCGGCACCGGCCGCTGGTGTTCATCACCTCCAACAACGAGAAGGAACTGCCGGACGCCTTCCTGCGCCGCTGCTTCTTCCACTACATCCGCTTCCCCGACGCCGACACCATGCGACGCATCGTGGACGTGCACTTCCCCGGCCTCAAGCAGGACCTGCTCTCGGCCGCCATGAAGACCTTCTACGATGTCCGCAACCTGCCGGGCCTCAAGAAGAAGCCGAGCACGTCGGAGCTGCTGGACTGGCTCAAGCTGCTGGTGGCCGAGGACATCCCGCCCGAGGCGCTCCACAGCCGCGACGACAAGGTGGCCGTGCCGCCGCTGGTCGGGGCGCTGCTCAAGAACGAGCAGGACGTGACCCTGTTCGAGAAACTGGTGTTCATGCAGCGGCACAACCGCTGACGACCGGACATGCAGGCGCCGCAGCCCGTCACGCTGGCCGGCCCCGGACTGGTGCTGGAGCCGCTCTCGACCGCGCACGCAGCGGCACTGGAGGCCTGCGCCCGTGACGGCGAACTCTGGAAGCTGCGCGTGACCTCGGTGCCCGAGCCCGGCGAAACATCGGACTACATCGCCGCCGCCCTCCAGGGCCAGCAGGCCGGGCACATGCTGCCCTTCGCGGTGCGCGAGACCGCCAGCGGCGAAGTGGCCGGAACGACCCGCTACCACGACATCGTTCCCGCCATCGGGCGGCTGGAGATCGGCTACACCTGGTACGCGCGCCGCTGGCAGCGCACCCATGTCAACACCACCGCCAAGCTGATGCTGATGCGCCATGCCTTCGACACGCTCGGAGCGCGCCTGGTGGGCTGGCGCACCGACAACTACAACTTCACGAGCCAGCGCGCGATCGAGCGCCTGGGCGCTCGCAAGGACGGCGTGCTGCGTCATCATGCGCCGCGACGCGACGGTACGGTGCGCGACACCGTCATGTACAGCGTGACCGCCGGTGAGTGGCCCGAGGTGCGCGCCCACCTCGAAGACCTGCTGCGCCGGCCCACCAGGTCGCGGGAGGACGCCGGATGCTGATCGACTTCTTCTACACCTTGCGCAGCGCAAAGCTGCCGGTCTCGGTCAAGGAATACCTCACCCTGCTGGAAGCCCTGTCCGCCGGCGTGGCGGGTCCGCGCAGCGAAGATGGCTGGTCGCTGGACGACTTCTACCACCTGTCCCGCACCGCGCTGGTCAAGGACGAGAAGCACTACGACAAGTTCGACCGCGCCTTCTCGGCCTATTTCAAGGGCGTCGAGATGCTGGCCGACTTCACCCGCGACCTGCCGCTCGAGTGGCTGCGCAAGAACCTCGAGCTCGAGCTCAGCCCCGAGGAGAAGGCGCGTATCGAGAAGATGGGCTGGGACGAGCTGATGGAGACGCTCAAGAAACGCTTCGAGGAGCAGAAGGAGCGGCACGAGGGCGGCAGCAAGTGGATCGGCACCGGCGGCACCTCGCCCTTCGGCGCCCACGGCTACAACCCGCAGGGCATCCGCATCGGGCAGGAGAAGGGCCGCAACCGCAGCGCGGTGAAGGTCTGGGACCAGCGCGCGTACAAGGACTACGACGACAGCCAGGAGTTGGGCACCCGCAACATCAAGGTGGCCCTGCGCCGCCTGCGCAAGTTCGCCCGCGAGGGCGCGGCCGAGGAACTCGACCTCGACGACACCATCCGCTCCACCGCCGCCAACGCCGGCTGGCTCGACATCAAGATGGTGCCCGAGCGGCACAACAACGTGAAGGTGCTGCTGCTGATGG
>DAIMZU010000730.1:0-1921 GCA_036733845.1 Ramlibacter sp. | reverse complement strand
GTCCAGGACGCTCCGACCCTTGTCAGGGCGCTATCGGGAACACGAAGTAGGAACCCACACTGGAGATTCCGGCGACGAACCCGGGCCGTCCTTCGAACATGAAGTCGCTCTGGCGCAGATCCGCCCGTGTCAGGCCCTGGAGCACCACGGAGCCTTCCGCCGTTCCGTCACCGTTCGTGTCCCAGCGCACCAGGGCTCCTGCCGCCGTATCGGTCACGGTGACGTGTTCCGGCAGGATGCCCATGAACGCGATGTGATCGAAGGCTCCCTGGGCGTCTCCGGCCGCCTCGAAATCGAGCACCACGTCGTCCCCGCTGTCCGGGCTCACCATGAAGGCGTCCGCTCCGGTGCCGCCAGCGATCGTGTCGTTGCCCTTCTCACCCTCGATCATGTCGTGGCCAGCACCGGCATCGATGACGTCGTTGCCGTCGCCACCCTTGATCTCGTCCTCCGCCTCTCCGCCGGAAAGCTGGTCCTCGCCGGACCCGCCGTCGAGCTTGTCACGACCGGCGCCGCCGGCAAGCGTGTCGTTGCCGGCGTTGCCCTCGAGGATGTCGTCGCCATCCCCTCCTTCGAGGGTGTCGTGACCGTCGCGGCCGAACAAATGGTCCCATGCGCCCGTACCGCGCAAGGTGTCGTTGCTGTTGGTGCCGACAGTGATCTGATACCGCTCGTCTCCCTGGAACGAAAGGTTCGAAGGCAGGCCACCGCCCGAGCGCTGGCCGTCGACGGCAGGACCTTTCACGCTCGGCGTGGGTCGCTCCGCGGTCGGCCCGGCCGGAGCCCTCAGCCCGGGCGGCAGATCCGGGCTCATGGCGAACATGAAATCATCCTGCGCCAGGTCCTCCATGCGCACACCCTCGATCAGCACCGAGCCATCCGTCCAGCTCACTCGCACGCCGGCGGCCGTATCTTCGAAGCTCAAGTCGTCCCACCGGAGATCCATGATCGCCAAGTGGTCGAACATGCCCGGCCCGGCCGTGAAGTCCTTGATCGTGTCGTGGCCGCTGCTGGGACCGACCATGAAAGCGTCCGGGCCTGCTCCTCCCACGAGGGTGTCGTTGCCCATGCCGCCATCCAGGTCGCCGTGCCCCATTCCTTCGTCGAGGTGGTCGTTGCCGGCGCCGCCCATGAGTGCATCGCCGGCGCCGCCGCCATACAGCTCGTCCCCGCCGTGGCCACCGACCAAACGGTCGGCACCCGCGTTGCCTACCAGCACATCTGCGCCGCTGTCCCCGAAGAGGTTGCCTCCGCTGCTACCCGCGGCCAGGCGGTCGTCCCCGCCAAGCCCCCATGAATAGGTCCGCTCGTCTCCTCCCGCGATCGCATTGGGCGCGTCGTTTCCGATCGCGAGTTGGTACGTCACAGGATCAGCCCCGGCCGTGAACGTCAAGAAGGAAGGATCGTTCGAGTCGTCTCCTCCTCCGCAGGCGGAGAGCAGGGCAGCTGTCATCACCCCAGTCAGCGCGAAGCGCGGCAGCCGGTTCGGCGTCTGAGCCCTGGAATGGCGCGCGATGAGGCCCGCGCGCGTCGCCTTGTTGCTGGACATGGTTGTTTCTCCTGTTCATTCACGCCGCGCGTGAACATATGGACGCTCTCACAGCGCTCGGCTGCACCGGCCTTGAAGCGCCGGCGGCTGCCCTCCAACTCGGAACCGCGTGCTGGTCCCAGCTCCGCATGGGAAAGCTCCGGCTGTAGTCGCCGGTTCCTGCTTTCAGCGGCAGGGTGTCGGGTTCAGGCGCGCGGTGGTTTGTCGGCGACCGGGAGCGCGCGCGATGAGAGGGCGAACAGGAGGTGCGAGAGGAATTCCCGAGGCATTTCGCCGTTGATGTCGCAGCGCCCGGACTGCGGGATGGCGAGCGCATGGCACAGGGATGCACACACCCCGCATGCATCCGGGGAGTTCGCCATGGCGGGAAAA
>DAIMZU010000729.1:0-1932 GCA_036733845.1 Ramlibacter sp. | reverse complement strand
CCTGCTGGGCCCCAATGGCGCGGGCAAGACCACTTCGTTCTACATGATCGTGGGCTTGGTACGCAGCGATGCGGGTGACATCCGTATCGACGGCCAGTCCGTGGCCCACATGCCCATCCATCGCCGGTCGCGCCTGGGGCTGTCGTACCTGCCGCAAGAAGCCTCCATCTTCCGCAAGCTCACCGTCGAAGAAAACGTGCGCGCCGTGCTGGAACTGCAGCGCGCCGACGACGGCCAGCCGCTGTCGCGCGACGCCATCGAAGAGCGCCTGACGGCCCTGCTACAAGAGCTGCGCGTGGACCACCTGCGGGCTTCACCTGCCCTGGCGCTGTCGGGCGGCGAGCGCCGCCGCGTCGAGATTGCCCGTGCCCTGGCCACCCAGCCGCGTTTCATCCTGCTGGACGAGCCCTTTGCGGGCATCGACCCCATCGCCGTGATTGAAATCCAGCGCATCATCGGCTTCCTGAAGGCGCGGGGCATCGGTGTGCTCATCACCGACCACAACGTGCGCGAGACGTTGGGCATCTGCGACCACGCCTTCATCATCAGCGACGGCCGTGTGCTGGCGCAGGGCACGCCGTCCGAGATCGTGGACAACGCGGAGGTCCGAAGGGTGTACCTCGGCGAACACTTCAGGATGTAGACATGGCCCCCACGCTTGTCACTTCGTGTACCGCGCTGCCCCCCGAGGGGGCCTTCGCGCCTTGGGGCGGCCCGGCGGCGCTCAATCAATGAAGCCTGGACTGTCGCTGCGCGTCTCGCAGCACCTTGCACTGACCCCCCAGCTCCAGCAGTCCATCCGGCTGCTGCAGTTGTCCACGCTCGAACTCTCGCAGGAAGTCGAGCAGATGCTCGACGAAAACCCGTTCCTCGAACGCAATGCCGACGAAGCCCCGCGCGAGGAATTTGGCCTGGAAGCCGCCGACACGCCTGCACAGGCCGACGACTACAGCGCCGATGATGCTATGTTTTCAGGAGCTACCAGCGCAAGCAGTACTAGCGCTGATAGCCAAAACGACGCTGAAATCTCCGGCGGGGGCTCGGACGAGCCCGACTGGAGCGGCGACGGCACCGTCGAGATGGCGCCCAACGATGCCGAGTGGGGCGGCGACGCCCCGGCACGCACCCGCAACGACGCTGAAGGCGACGAGGCCGATGCCACCGAGCTGGCCCGCTCCCACGAATCGCTGACGGCCTTTTTGCACCGCCAGGCGCTGTCGCTGCGCCTGTCCGAAGTGGACACGGCCGCGCTGCGTTTTCTCATCGAATCGCTGAACGACGACGGCTACCTCGAAGAGCCGCTGGAAGAACTCGCCATCAGCCTCGCCGGGCCCGACGACCTGGAGCAGATCGAAGAACTGGTGCACCGCTTCACGGTGGCCCAGCGCCTGCTGCAAAGCCTGGAACCTGTGGGCGTGGGCGCGCGCAACCTGTCCGAGTGCCTGACGCTGCAGCTCACGGCGTTGGCGGCCGACGAAGACAGCGACGCCGACCCCGAGACCGTGCAGACCGCTCTGCGCATCTGCCAGCAGCCGCTGGAGATGCTGGCCCGCCGCGACATCCGCCGCCTGACGCAGCTGTGCAGCGAAGGCGGCGTGGCTGGAGAAGAGCGCACCCGCGCTGCCATGGCACTCATCGCCCGCCTGGAACCGCGCCCGGGCCGCAAGTTTGCCGACGTGGAGCGCAACATCATCGTGCCCGACGTCATCGTGCGCAAAGCCGGTCGCGCCAATGGCAGCGGCCAGCAGAACTTCATCGTGCAGCTCAACCCCGACGTGATGCCCCGCCTGCGCGTGCATGACATCTACGCAGGCGCCCTGCGCGGCCACAAGGGCGGCGAAGGCCACCAGGGCATGCAGCAGCGCCTGCAGGAGGCGCGCTGGTTCATCAAGAACATCCAGCAGCGCTTTGACACCATCCTGCGCGTCTCGC
>DAIMZU010000728.1:0-1933 GCA_036733845.1 Ramlibacter sp. | reverse complement strand
TGCGGCCGCACCACCAGCACCACCTTCCAGGAACTCGCCAAGCAGATCGACGACTTCCTTCGCGCGCAGATGCCGGTCTGGCGCGAGCGCTATCCCGGCGTCGAGACCCTCAAGGTGGCCGTGATGGGGTGCATCGTCAACGGACCGGGCGAGAGCAAGCATGCCGACATCGGCATCAGCCTGCCCGGGACCGGTGAAGCTCCGGCCGCACCGGTCTTCATCGACGGGCAGAAGGCGCTCACCCTGCGCGGCGACCGCATTGCCGCCGAATTCCACGAGATCGTCGAGAACTACATCGAGAAGCGGTTCGGCATGGCCGAAACCCCTTCCACCTGAAATTTCAATGACCGAGAAGAACAAGGCCGCGAAGGCGCAGGCGCTGGTGGGCGTCAAGGGCATGAATGACATCCTGCCCGGCACCTCCTGGGAGTGGGAGTGGCTCGAGGACAAGGTCCGCGCGCTCATGGCGCGCCATGCCTATCGCAATATCCGCACACCCATCCTCGAGCCCACCCAGTTGTTCGTGCGCGGGCTCGGCGAGGTCACCGACATCGTCGAGAAGGAGATGTACTCCTTCGAGGACCGCCTGAATGGCGAGCACCTCACGCTGAGGCCGGAGAACACCGCCGGCGTGGTCCGAGCGGTGTCCGAACATGCGCTGCTCTACGACGGCGGCAAGCGGCTCTACTACATGGGCCCCATGTTCCGCCACGAGCGCCCGCAGCGGGGCCGCTACCGGCAGTTCCACCAGATCGGCGCCGAGGCGCTGGGCTTCGCCGGTCCCGATGTCGATGGCGAACTGATCCTGCTGGCCGATGCCTTGTGGAAAGAGCTCGGCCTGGCCGACGTGCGCCTCGAAATCAACAGCCTGGGCCAGCCCGCAGAGCGCCAGCGGCACCGTGCGGAGCTGATCGCCTACCTGGAGCGCCACGCCGACCAGCTCGACGACGACGGTCGCCGCCGGCTGCACAGCAATCCACTGCGCATCCTGGACACCAAGAACCCCGCGCTCCAGGCGCTCGTCGAGGGCGCGCCCCGCCTGATCGACTTCCTGGGCGCCGAGTCCCTGGCTCATTTCGAAGGGGTCAAGGCCATCCTCGAGGCCAGCGGCGTCGGCTACCGCGTCAACCCCCGCCTGGTCCGCGGACTGGACTACTACAACCTCACCGTCTTCGAGTTCGTGACGGACCGCCTCGGCTCACAGGGCACCATCTGTGCCGGCGGACGCTACGACGACCTGATCGGCCAGATCGGCGGCAAGGCCGCGCCGGCCGTGGGCTGGGCCCTGGGGGTCGAGCGCGTCCTCGAGCTGCTGCGGGAGGCCGGGCTGGCCGGCCCGGCGCCGGTCCCGGATGCCTACGCCATCGTGCCGGATGCGTCGTCCATGCCCCAGGTGCTGCGCGCCCTGCGCGACCTGCGCGCCGCCGGCGTGAGCGTGCAGATGCACGCGGCGTCGGCCGACGGGATCGGCAGCATGAAATCGCAGTTCAAGAAAGCCGACGCGAGCGGCGCGCGGCACGCGCTGGTCTTCGGCGCCGACGAACTGGCCGCGGCCGAAGTGACGGTCAAGTCGCTGCGGGACGGCGCCGGCGCCCAGGTACGGCGCCCCCTGGCCACCTGCGCCGAGTGGGCGCCGCTGCTGCGGGCCTGACCGGCGGCTGGCGTCACTACAATCGCTCACCTTTCCCGCACACCGCATGGCCAAACACCTCGACCTCGAAGAACAGGAGCAGCTTGCTGAGATCAAGCACTTCTGGAACAAGTACGGCAACCTGATCACCTGGGTGCTGATCGCCGTGTTCGGCAGCGTCGCCGCCTACAACGGCTGGAACTGGTGGCAGCGCCACCAGGCCACCCAGGCCTCGGCCCTTTACGGCGAGGTCGAGCGCGCGGCAGAGTCGCGTGACCTCGAACGCGTGCAACGCGCATTCAA
>DAIMZU010000727.1:0-1933 GCA_036733845.1 Ramlibacter sp. | reverse complement strand
CCCGCCGACACCTGCTGGATTCCGCCCCGCTTGCCGGCCGAGATCGTCTGCACGCTGGCTTCGATCAGGCCCTTGATTTCTTTGGCGGCGTCGGCGCTGCGTTGCGCCAGGTTGCGTACTTCGCTGGCAACCACCGCGAAGCCGCGGCCCTGCTCGCCAGCGCGCGCGGCTTCGACCGCGGCGTTCAGTGCCAGGATGTTCGTCTGGAACGCGATGCCATCGATCACGCTGATGATGTCGCCGATCTTTCTGCTCGATGCGGTGATTGCCTCCATGGTCTTCACCACCTGCCCCACTGCCTCGCCGCCGCGTGCTGCAACTTCGCTGGCAGCCTGCGCCAGCGCGTTGGCATCTCTCGCGTTGTCCGCGCTCGAACGCACCGTCGCCGCGAGCTGCTGCATCGACGCCGCTGCCTGCTGCAGGTTCGACGCTTGCTCCTCGGTGCGCTGGCTCAGGTCCGCATTGCCAGTTGCGATCTGGCCAGAGCCGGTTGCAATCGAATCGCTCGTCAGGCGGACCGAGCCGACGATCTCGCCAAGTGAATTCTGCATTGCAGCCATGGCGCGCATGACCTGGCCGACCTCGTCACTCGAGCGGACCACGATGGGCGTACGCAGGTCGCCTTGGGCAATGGCATCGGCCGCCGCCTGCGCCTCGCGCAGCGGCCGCACCACGGACCGCGTGAGCGCCCATGCCAGGCCCCCGCCGGCCAGCAGCGAAAGCGCCAGGCAGCCCACCATCGCGCGCCATGCCCGCTCGGCGGCGTCCTCCATCTTCTGCAGCGTGACCTGGATCTGCTGCTGCTGGAACTCCGCCAGCGCGACCACGGCGCCCAGGTAGCTCTGTGCGGCAGGGAACACGGTGCGGATCACCTCCGCGCCAACGTCCTCGCCCGCTTCGCGCCGCTTGAGCAAGGCACTGCGGTTGCTGGAGTACGCCTCGCGCTCGCGACGGATGTTGTCGATCATCTGCCGGGCCTCCGGCCGCTCCACGAGTTCCTCGATGCGCTTGATCTTCAGCGTGAGCGCCTCGGAGGTCGCCTTCATGTCAGCCTGGACCCGGGCCTGCACCGTCTTGTCGTTCGCGAAGAACGCCACCCAGGTGCGGGCGGCGTTGGACTCGATCGCGCGCTGCCACCCTTGCGTCAACAGGAGCAATTCGGCCTTCTGCGTTCCCAGGACCCGCGCATCGTCGCGAACCGTTGCGATGCCCCGCATGCCCAGCAGGCTGCCGGAGAGGCTGAGAACGAGCAGGACAGCGAAGCCTGCTCCCAGGCGCGTGCCGATCTTCAGGTTGGTGAGGAAACGCATGAATGATTCGTCGTGGAAAGCGGAAGTGAAACCTGTGGAACAGGAGCGGCAGCCACCAGGCGTGGCGTCGCTGGACCTTAATCACCTACGAGGGAGCCGAACTGTGGACGACACCGGTGTTTCGCACGCTTCTCTTCCGTTTGCAGGGAGCGGCCCAGGAGGACTGAGGTCCCGATGTGTCACTGCCGTGAATTGCGTCACACGCGGCCCGGCGGCTCAGAAGCATCTTCGGCAGTGCCAGAGCCCACGTCACTCGTGTTTCAAGCACCGGAACAAGTTCGGCCCGGACGTGCACTGGGGTGTTGATGTACGCGCGTGCCAAGCGCAAGGCTGGGCGGACGATCCGAAGCGCAGGGCGCCGACTTCGATGGTGCGCTTCGCGCTGGGACGTCACCGTCGCGAAACGCCTCTGGATAGCGGGTGGAGTCCGATGTGACCCGTTCACTTGGACGAAGAGCAGTTGCTGGGGGCTGTCGTTCCGATAGAGGCAGCTCAGGCCTTGCCGGACGGAAAAGCGAAAAGCGAAAAGAGAAAAGCCCCTGATCTATTGCAGATCAGGGGCTTGGCATTCTGGTGGCCTGGGGCGGAATCGAACCACCGACACGCGGATTTTCAATCCGCTG
>DAIMZU010000726.1:0-1934 GCA_036733845.1 Ramlibacter sp. | reverse complement strand
TCGTAAGGTAGCAACCATTGCACTCCCCGACGGCGAGCACAGGTACTTGACAGACTTTTCCCTTTTCTTGGTCAGGCAAACCATTTAGAAATTCTTGGAGATGACGTTCTGCCCACTCGCCTGTGTTTCCCAATAATTCCAGTGCCTCGCCGACATGGCCGTCAGCTAACTTTGAGGTGCCCTCGCGTAGCCGTACGACATTGCCCATCTGCTTGACAAAGTCCGATTCCGGCCCGGAGGCCGCCGTAAGGTTCTTGAATGATTGGCGCAGGTGTTCGATGGACAGGTCCTTGGTGGCGCGGACGATGTTGATTTGAAGCGCGCCTGCTTTTGCTGGCGAATTGTTTTGCTGGATTCTTTCGACCTGGTTCCGTAGCCCGAAGGCGAGCGCGTCGGTTTTTTCTTGCTCCCATGCGTTGGCGGCCCCTACCGATCCGAGGATGCAATCGGCGACGAGTCCGCTTTGCACACTTGCGTGCGATGCGCGCAGATCCGCGAGTTCCCTCATGAGTTCTGCCCGCTTGGATGTGCGCATCCAATCGGGCAGCATGCTCACCATCCGGTCAGAGATTCGAGTGAGGATGCTGTCGGAGGGCGCTGCGCCCGGCCGTGCAGCGGCGAAGCTCGGCGGGGTTCTCGTGCGGGGGGCATCGTCCTGGCCCGTTGTCCTCAACCTTCGGATCGCGGAGGCGATGAATGTTCCGATGCTGTTCATGAAAGCTCCTTGAAACACTCCGTACTGATGATCGGTAGTAACCTCCACGGCTGAGTTGTTCCATTCAGTCGGTCGGCGGTGACATCTGGCTGTTTCTGCTGTTGCCAAGTTGCAAACGCCTCGCCAGCGCGGTACAATTCCTGCTTGACGACCAAACCGGGCGCTAACCCTTGCGCCCGTTTTTTTTGGCCGAACGCTTCGGGGCGCCCCGCCAGGTGGCTTGAAGCTGGACAGACATACAGGCAATCACCCAGGAAAACCGGAACAGAGTGGCGCTGCAGGACACCGTCGAACAGGTCGTGACCGGCCTCGGCTATGAAGTGGTGGAGATCGAACGCTCCGCCGGGGGACTGCTGCGCGTCACGATCGACCATCCGTGGTCTCCGGGCCAGGAGCAGCTGGTCACCGTCGAGGACTGCGAGAAGGTCACGCGCCAGCTGCAGTACACGCTGGAGGTCGATGGGGTCGAGTACCGCCGGCTCGAGGTGTCCTCGCCGGGCATCGACCGGCCGCTGCGCACGCAGCAGCACTTCGAGCGTTTCGTGGGTGAACTGGTCGACATCACGCTCAAGGCGCCCATGGGGGCGGCCGCGGGCGGACAGGTGGCTGCCAACCGCAAGAAATTCCGCGGCACGCTGGAGCGGGCCGAGGGCGGCGGCTGGCAGATCACCTGGACGGACGAGCCGCAGGCCAAGCCGGGCCAGCGGGTGGGCAAGAAACAAAGAGAGGCGGCGCCGGTGCAGGTGCTGGGCTTCGCGCTCGACGAGTTGCGCGACGCCCGCCTGGCGCCCGTGGTGGATTTCAAGGGGCGTCGTCCCCGGCAAGTTGCAGGAGAGTCGTGAAGATGAATCGCGAAATGTTGATGCTGGTGGAGGCGATCTCCCGCGAGAAGAACGTCGAGCGCGACGTCGTCTTCGGCGCGGTCGAGTCGGCGCTGGCGCAGGCCACCAAAAAGCTCTACCCCGGCGAGGTCGACATCCGGGTGGCGATCAACCGCGACACCGGCGAGTACGAGACCTTCCGACGCTGGCTGGTCGTGCCCGATTCGGCCGGTCTGCAGAACCCGGACGCCGAGGAACTCCTCATGGACGCCCGCGAGCGCGTGGCCGACGTGGAAGAGGGCGAGTACCTCGAAGAGCCGATCGAATCCGTGCCCATCGGGCGCATCGGCGCAATGGCAGCCAAGCAGGTCATCCTGCAGAAGATCCGCGACGCCGAG
>DAIMZU010000725.1:0-1934 GCA_036733845.1 Ramlibacter sp. | reverse complement strand
GCGGTGCCGCGCTGACCGGCGTGCTGTTCTCCGCCGTGGCAGCCGCTCCCTTCCTGCTTGCAGGAGCCTTGCTTGCCGTCGGCGCCGTGATCGCGTGGGCGAAGCGCGATGGCTCGAACCATCCCTGAGGCCTCGATGGTCGTACGGATCGCGGCAGCTGAACTCTGGATGCCGCTCACCTCATCCGGCTGCAGCGGCACAGGAAGGACGCGCAGCACACCACGCCGGCCCACCACCGCGGGAAGGCTCAGGCACACGTGGTCGATTCCGTACTCGCCGGTGAGCAGGGTCGAAACGGTGAGGACCGAGGCCTCGTCCCGCACGATGGCTTCGACGATGCGCGTGAGAGCGGCGGCAATCGCGAAGTTGGTAGCCCCCTTGCGGCGGATGATCTCGTACGCCGCGTTCCGAACGCGCTCTTCGATTGCGCGCATCTCGTGGGGTCCGCATGCCATGCCGGTCATCGCACAGTAGTCCAGCAGCCGCACGTTGCCCAGCGTCGCCGCGGACCAGGCTACGACTTCGCTGTCGCCGTGTTCGCCGAGTACGTAGGCATGCACGTTCCTCGCGTCAACGCCATAGTGCCGAGACAGTTCCGCGCGCAACCGCGCTGAGTCGAGGACAGTTCCGGATCCCATCACCCGGCCTGGGGGCAGGCCGGACATTTTCAGGACGAAGAAGGTGAGCGCATCCACCGGGTTGGTAGCCACGAGCAGGAGGCCGGATGGATTCGCCCGCACGGCGGCTTCCACGAGCGGGCGCATGATCTGCGCATTGCGCTGCAGCAAGGCTGGACGCGTTTCGCCCGGCTGCTGCGCGGCGCCTGCCGTGATCACCGTCACCACCGCCCCCGCGGTATCGGCGAACCCACCGGCGCGGATTGCGACGGGTCGGTGGAAGGGCACGGCATGTTCGATGTCCATGGCCTCGCCCTCGGCACGCGCAGCGTCCTTGTCAACCAGCACGATGTCGCGAACCAGCCCGGACGAGGCGAGAGCGTAAGCGAACGTGCTGCCGACGCGGCCGGCGCCAACGATCGCCACCTTGTCTGCTTGGTTCATCTGCGGGTTCGACATCCAGAGCCTCTCTCGTCAGCGCAGGTACGCTTCCGAAACGTAGCGACGCATCATGCGGTGGCTCTGGAAAAAGGAGCCATTTCGCGCGATCGCACCTTTCATCACGGCCGTCCACCCGGCAGGCGCGCCGTAGTACAGCGGGAGGACGACATCGCCGAGCTTCGTGTACAGGGACTCACTGTCCGCCGCGCGGTCGTCCTCGCCGTCACCGCCAATGGCCCAACCCGTGATGCCCTCCATGCAGCCCTCCAGCCACCAGCCATCCAGCACGCTGAGGCTCGGCACCCCATTCAGCGCGGCCTTCATTCCACTGGTTCCCGATGCCTCCAGTGGCCGCTGCGGCGTATTCAGCCAGATGTCCACGCCCGACACGAGCAGGCGCGCCAGGCGCATGTCGTAGCCGGGAAGGAACACCACCTGGATCGCGCCCTGCAGTTCGCGCGCGAGCACGTGCAGGCGCTCGATCATCTCCTGGCCAACGGTGTCCCGCGGATGCGCCTTGCCCGCCAGCACCAGCTGGAACGGGTGTGCCTTCGCGATTGCTCGCAGCCGTTGGAGGTCGGCGAACAGGAGGTCAGGTCGCTTGTACTTGGTCATGCGACGGGCGAAGCCGATCCATGCCAGCGAAGGATCCAGCTGCTGCCCCGTCAGGCGCTCGATTTCGGTGGCCAACGCCGCTTTCGCCTCCGCATGGGCGGTGCGTACTTCTTCGTCGGGCAGGTCGTCCGCGCGAATGAGCATCTCCGGCTCGTGGCACCAGTGCGGCACCCGTGCGTCGTAGAGACGACGGAAGCTGTCGCAGGCCCATGTCCAGGGATGGACGCCGTTGGTGATGGCGCGGATCTCGTAGCCGGGGAA
>DAIMZU010000724.1:0-1943 GCA_036733845.1 Ramlibacter sp. | reverse complement strand
CGACAACGTGATCGACATCAACTACTACGCCGTCAAGAAGGCCCGCGACTCCAACCTGCGGCACCGGCCCGTGGGCCTGGGCGTCATGGCCTTCCAGGATGCGCTGTACGAGCTGCGCATCCCCTACGCCAGCGAGGAGGCGGTCGCCTTCGCCGACCGCTCCATGGAAGCCGTCTGCTACCACGCCTACTGGGCATCGACCGAACTGGCCCGCGAGCGCGGCCGCTACTCCAGCTACAAGGGCTCGCTCTGGGACAAGGGCATCCTGCCGCCCGACACCCTGGACCTGCTCGCCCGTGCGCGCGGCGGCTGGGTCGAGGTGGACCGGTCGGCCACGCTCGATTGGGACGCCCTGCGCCGCAAGATTGCCGCCGACGGCATGCGCAACTCGAACTGCGTGGCCATCGCCCCGACGGCGACGATCTCCAACATCATCGGCGTGGACGCCTCGATCGAACCGTGCTTTGGCAACCTGTCGGTCAAGTCCAACCTGTCCGGCGAGTTCACCGTCATCAACCACTACCTCGTGCGCGACCTCAAGCGCCTGGGCCTGTGGGATGAGGTGATGGTCATGGACCTCAAGCACTTCGACGGCTCGCTTCGCCCCATCGACCGTGTGCCGCAGGAGATCAAGGCACTGTACGCCACGGCCTTCGAGGTCGAGCCGCAGTGGCTGGTCGAGGCCGCCGCCCGCCGCCAGAAGTGGATCGACCAGGCCCAGTCGCTCAACATCTACATGGCTGGCGTGTCGGGCAAGAAACTCGACGACACCTACAAGCTGGCGTGGATCCGCGGCCTCAAGACCACGTACTACCTGCGCACGATCAGCGCGACGCAGACCGAGAAGTCGACCATCACCTCCGGTCGCCTCAACGCGGTGTCGTCCGGAGCCGGAGGCTCTATTGCCATGAGCCCGCTCGAGGCCGCGGCCACCGCGGCGCAGGCGCAGATCGCCACGACCCCCGCGACGGACATCAAGTTCTGCGCGATCGACGACCCCGGCTGCGAAGCGTGCCAGTGAGTCCGCAATGAACCTGCGTCGAACGAAATGTCGGAGTTCTCCGACATCGTGACGACGCAATTGAGCAACACAATCGGGCAGCGATGCGGCGTGAACTTTTAATTCCCGATCGCTGCTCTCATAATGAGAGCACTGGAAAATCTATGTTGACCTGGGACGAAGACGAAACGCCCATCACGGCCACGCCGCAACGCGCAGCCGTCTCCCACCCGCTGCCTTCGGGCCGCGAGTCGTCTGCTCCCCTCGCGGCCCTGCAGGCGGTCGCCGCCAGCACCTCCGCCGCCATCCCCGCGCCCATTTCGCCGATCGTCAGCGCGCCCGCGCGCACAGCCCCTGCTGCTGCACTGCCGGCGCAGTCGCAAAGCACCCGGCGCGTCGTTGCGGCCGACAAGCGCATCATCAACGGCCAGACCGACGTCAACCAGCTGGTGCCGTTCAAGTACAAGTGGGCCTGGGAGAAGTACCTCGCCACCTGCGCCAACCACTGGATGCCGCAAGAGGTCAACATGACGCGCGACATCGCGCTCTGGAAAGACCCGAACGGCCTGTCCGAGGACGAGCGCCGCATCATCAAGCGCAACCTGGGTTTCTTCGTCACCGCCGATTCGCTGGCCGCCAACAACATCGTGCTGGGCACCTACCGGCACATCACCGCACCCGAATGCCGGCAGTTCCTGCTGCGCCAGGCCTTCGAGGAAGCGATCCACACCCACGCCTACCAGTACATCGTGGAATCGCTCGGCCTGGACGAGTCCGAGATCTTCAACGCCTACAACGAGGTCGCCTCCATCCGCGACAAGGACCAGTTCCTGATCCCCTTCATCGAGGCGATCATGGACCCCAATTTCCACACCGGCACCCCCGAGACCGACCAGACCCTGCTCAAGAGCCTGATCGTCTTCGCCTGCCTGATGGAAGGCCT
>DAIMZU010000723.1:0-1946 GCA_036733845.1 Ramlibacter sp. | reverse complement strand
ACACCAGGTACTTCTGGCCGGGGAACTGGCGGGGCATGAAGCTCCACTTCAGCCCCGTCGGAAAGCCCGCGCCGCCGCGGCCGCGGAGGGCGGATTCCTTCACCGTGGCGATGACCTGGTCCTGCGTGAGTCCTTCGGAGAGGATCCGGCGCAGCGCCTTGTAGCCGTCGCGGGCTTCGTAGTCGGCCAGCCGCCAGTTGGTGCCATCCAGCCCCGCATAGATCTGGGGGTTGATGTGGCGGCCATGGAAGCAGGTCTGGACGCCCGTGGCCTGGAACTGGGCGAGGACCTGTTGCACGTTCATGCTCATGACTGCTCCGCCTTCCGCAGCCCTTCGACCAGCTGGTCGAGCTTGTCGTGGGTCATGAAGCTGCACATGGTGCGGTCGTTGACCAGCATCACCGGCGCGTCGGCGCAGGCGCCCAGGCACTCGGACTGCTGAAGGGTGAACAGGCCGTCGGGCGTGGTGTCGCCCATGGCAACGCCCAGGCGGTGCTCGAGGTGCTTCAGCGCCTCGCCGCCGCCGCGCAGCTGGCACGGCAGGTTGGTGCAGACGTTGAACTTGTGGCGCCCGGTCGGACGCTGGTTGTACATGTTGTAGAAGGTCGTGACCTCGTGCACCGCGATCGGCGGCATGCCGAGGTAGTCGGCGACCGCATGCTCGCTCTCGGGGCTCACGTGGCCCTGCTCCTGCTGGACGATCGCCAGGCAGGCCATCACGGCGGACTGCTTCTGGTCCGCGGGGTACTTGGCGACCTCCCGCGCGAAGCGGGCAAGCGTCGCCTCGGACAGGCGGACGGGGGCTCGGGTGACTTCAGCCAATTCGTTTCTCCAGCGCGCGCGCAGCGGTGGGGGATGCCGCAATGATCATCGATCGATCTCCCCGAACACGATGTCCATGGTGCCGATGATGGCCACCGCGTCGGCAATCATGTGGCCGCGCGACATTTCGTCCATCGCGGCCAGGTGGGCGAAGCCCGGGGCGCGGATCTTCAGGCGGTAGGGCTTGTTGGCGCCGTCGCTCACGATGTAGATGCCGAACTCGCCCTTCGGGTGCTCGACCGCCGCGTACGCCTCGCCTTCGGGCACGCGGAAGCCTTCGGAAAAGAGCTTGAAGTGGTGGATCAGCTCTTCCATGTTGGCCTTCATGGACTCGCGGTCCGGCGGCGCCACCTTGTGGTTGTCGGTGATCACCGGGCCGGGGTTCGCGCGCAGCCAGTCCACGCACTGCTTGATCAGGCGGTTGGACTCGCGCATCTCGTGCACGCGCACGAGGTAGCGGTCGTAGCTGTCGCCGGTGCGGCCCACCGGAATGTCGAAGTCGAGGCGATCGTAGACTTCGTAGGGCTGCTTCTTGCGCAGGTCCCAGGCGATGCCGCTGCCACGCAGCATCGGGCCGCTGAAGCCCAGGTTGATCGCGCGCTCGGGCGATACCACGCCGATGCCGACCGTGCGCTGCTTCCAGATGCGGTTGTCGGTCAGCAAGGTTTCGTATTCGTCGACGTATGTCGGGAACCGGCGGGTGAAGTCGTCGATGAAGTCCAGCAGCGTGCCCTGGCGGTTCTCATTGAGCTGACGGATCGCGCGCTCGTTCTTGACCTTGCTCACCTTGTACTGCGGCATGCTGTCCGGCAGGTCGCGGTACACCCCGCCCGGACGGAAATACGCCGCGTGCATGCGCGCACCCGACACCGCCTCGTACATGTCGAACAGGTCCTCCCGCTCGCGGAAGCAGTAGATCAGCATGTTCATGGCACCGCAGTCCAGCCCGTGCGCGCCAAGCCACAGCAGGTGGTTCAGCAGCCGGGTGATCTCGGAGAACATGACGCGGATGTACTGCGCGCGGATCGGCACCTCGACGCCCATCATCTTCTCGATGGCAAGGCAGTACGCGTGCTCGTTGCACATCATCGAGACGTAGTCCAGGCGGTCCATGTAGGGCAGCG
>DAIMZU010000722.1:0-1955 GCA_036733845.1 Ramlibacter sp. | reverse complement strand
CATGAAACGTCGTCAAGCCGCCCTTGGTCTCGCAGGCAGCTTCCTGCTGGCAGCCGCGCACCCGGCGCGCGCGCAGGCGTACCCGTCGCGTCCGGTCAAGATCATCAATCCGTTTCCGCCCGGCTCGCCGGTGGATGTCGTTGCCAGGCCCATCGCCCAGAAGCTGCAGGAGCAGCTCGGGCAGAGCTTCGTGCTCGACTACAAGGCGGGTGCGGGCGGAACCATAGGCGCCGAGCAGGTGGCCAAGTCGCCCGCCGATGGCTACACGCTCCTGGTCACGTCCGCGTCGACGCATGTGATCGCCCCCGTGCTGCGCAAGTCCCTGCCGTACGACCCGCTCAAGGACTTCGTGCCGCTGGCCCTGCTCGCCCACGGTCCCACGGCGATCGTCGTGCATCCTTCCGTTCCCGCCCGCAACCTGTCGGAGTTCGTCCAGTACGCCAAGGCCAATGCCGACAAAGTCGCGTTTGCGTCGTCGGGACCGGGAACGATCCTGCACCTCAACGGTGAGCTGTTCGCCTCCAGGACCGGCACGCGGCTGCTCCACATCCCCTACAAAGGCGCGGTGCCTGCTTCGACGGACCTGCTGGCGGGGCAGGTGCAGGTGATGTTCGACTCGATCACGAACTCGGCGCCGCAGGTCCGGGCCGGCAAGCTGCGGGCGCTTGCCGTGCTCATGCCGCAGCGCTCTGCGCTGTTGCCTGATGTCCCCACCGCACAGGAGCAGGGCTTCGAGGGACTGGAGTTTCCGGCATGGATCGGCATGTTCGCGCCGGCCGCAACGCCGCGCGATGTCACCGGCGCGTTGCTGCGGAGCCTGCAGACCATCATGGGCCAGGCCGAGACCCGCGACCGGTTCACCCAGTCGGGCCTGATCCCTGCACTCGTGCAGGAGGCCGATTTCGCGCGCGAGATCGCGGCACACCAGAAGATCGTGGCCGAGATCGCACGGGCCGCCAACATTCCTCAACAATGACACTCCCGGAGACAGACATGCGCACTCCCAACCGCCGCGTCGCGGCCATCCTGATCGCCGCCCTGTCGATCCCCGGCACCTTCACCGCTGCCGTGGCCCAGCAGGCCTGGCCCTCGCAACCTGTCAAGCTGGTCGTGCCGTTCCCTCCCGGTGGTGGCACCGACGTACTGGCCCGCATGCTGGCCGACAAGCTGCGGCCCCAGCTGAACCAGACCGTGGTGGTCGAGAACCGCCCGGGGGCCACCGGCAACATCGGCAACGACTTCGTGGCCAAGGCAGCGCCGGACGGGCACACGGTGCTGATCCAGGGAACGATCATCGGCATGTTCCCGCACATCTTTCCCAAGCTCACCTACGATCCCCTCAAGGACCTGGCCGCCGTGGGCATGATCGCCGAGTCGCCCAATGTGATCGTGGTGAACCCGGCGAGCGCTTTCCAGTCACTGGACGACCTGGTCAAGGCGGCCCGGGCCAACCCGGCCAAGCCGATGAATTACGGCACGGCCGGGGTCGGCTCCCCGCAGCACCTGGCAATGGAGCAGCTCGCGAGCTTGGCGGGCGCCAAGCTGCAGCACGTGAACTACAAGGGCACCAGTCCCGCGGTGAACGACCTGCTGGGCGGCCAGACTGACTTCGGCGCCTTCAGTCTCAGCTCGATGCTGCCCCTCATCCAGGGCAAGAAGGTGCGTGTGCTGGCGGTCATGACCCAGAAGCGCACGGCCCTGCTGCCAGAAGCCCCCTCCATGGCGGACCTCGGCTACAAGGCGGTGGACTCGAGCATCCGCTTCGGGCTGTTCGTGCCCGCTGCGACACCGGCCGATGTGGTCGCGAAACTTTCCCAGGCCAACAGCAAGGCCATCGCGGACACGGCGCTCAAGGAGAGCTTCCTGAAGGCCGGCTACGAGATCGTCTCCGCCACGCCGCAGCAGACCGCCGCGCTGGTCGAGAGGGAGCATGCGACCTGGGGACCTGTCGTGAG
>DAIMZU010000721.1:0-1959 GCA_036733845.1 Ramlibacter sp. | reverse complement strand
TCGGGGCAGTTGACCACGTAGCCGCAGGCCAGCCACTGCGCATAGCTGAAGATGTTCTGGCCGATCCAGGCTGGCGGCAGGTAGGCCAGCACCTCCTCGCGCGCGGTGAGCGAGTCGAACTCCGCCCCCGCCCAGGCGCGGTCGAGCAGCGTGCGGTGCGTGTGCACGACGCCCTTGGGGACGCCGGTGGTGCCGGAGGTGAAGAACATCGCCGCGACGTCGTCCGCATGGCCCTTGGCGACCTCTTCGACGAAGAACTGGGGATGCTGCCTGGAAAACACCTCGCCAGCGGCCAGAAGCTCTTCGATCGAGCCCAGGCCGGGCTCGT
The DNA here is from genome assembly GCA_036733845.1 of Ramlibacter sp. GTDB lineage: Bacteria > Pseudomonadota > Gammaproteobacteria > Burkholderiales > Burkholderiaceae_C > Ramlibacter. Next base: position 1,631 of record DAIMZU010000721.1, on the reverse strand, counting down.
CGTAGTTGCGCAGCCCGCGCGGGTCGTCGAAATAGATGTGCGCCAGTTGCGGGCACTGGCCGCGCACTTCCAGCAGCTTGTCGACCTGCTCCTGGTCCTCGACGAAGGCAAAGCGGACCTGGGCGTTGTTGATCGGAAAGACGCACTCGGCCGCGACAGCGTCCTGGTAGAGCGGCACGGGAATGGCGCCGAGCGACTGCGCTGCCAGCATGGCCGCGTACAGGTGCGGCCGGTTCGCGCCGACGACGATCATGTGCTCCCCGCGGGCGAGGCCCGCCTGGTGCAGCCCGCAGGCGAGGCGCTCGACGAGGCTGCGCATGGCGGACCAGCTCAGGGTCTGCCAGATTCCGTACTCTTTCTCACGCATGGCGGGGTCCTGCGGACGCTCGCTGGCATGGTGCAGAAGCCGCTGCGCAAAGGTGTGTTCACTCATCCTGGGTCTCGGGCATCGGACACGCCGGGTCCGGATGCCGCGATTCTTCGACCGCGCGGTCGGTTGGACTGTTCGCGTGTTTACAGTCGCGCCTAGTGAAAACCCGCAGACGCTGTGCGGACAAGGGGTTGCAGCCGGTTACGACGCCACCCTGCGGCTGAGGTTTGGCCCAAGAATCGGGACTGACCAACGAGGGAGCCCGCCATGTGGCACATCATCCGCCGGACGCTGGCCACTTTGGCGGCGGCCGTCATTCCTGCACTCGGGATGGCCCAGAGTGGCGTCCAGCCGCACGGGCCGCGAGCGGCGCCGCCGCCCCAGGATTGCCGCCAGGTCACTCCCCAGACCTGCCGCATCGCCCGGGAACTGGGGCGAGGCGTCAACCTCGGGGGCATGCTCGAAGCGCCGCGCGAGGGGGACTGGGGCGTACGCGCCGATCCGCTTTACCTCGACCTTGCCGCGCGCCACTTCCAGCACGTGCGCGTGCCGGTGCGGTGGAGCAACCATGCGGCGCCGACGGCCGATGCCACGCTGGACGAGGCCTTCGCACGCCGGGTCGACGGCGTGGTGGACAGCCTCCTGGCGCGCGGCGCGTACGTGATCCTGAACGTCCACCACTACAACCAGCTCGTGGGCAACAAACTCCACCGGCACGAGTTCGAGGTGGACCCGGCAGTGGTGGAGACGCGCTTCCTCAACATCTGGCGCCAGCTGGCCCATCGCTACAAGGACCGGCCGCAGCGCCTGGTCTTCGAGCTGCTGAACGAACCGAGCGGAAGACTCGATGGCGAGCCCTGGAACAAGCTGGCCGCACAGGCGCTGGACATCGTGCGCGAGACCAACCCGCAGCGCGCGGTGATGATCGGCCCCGGCTACTGGAACAACGTGCGCGAGCTGCCCCGCCTGCGCATGCCGCAGGACCGCAACCTCATCCTGTCCTTCCACGCCTACGAGCCGGACAGCTTCACGCACCAGGGCGTCACCTGGCGCCCGCGCCACATGCCCACGGGGATCGCCTGCTGCGACGACCGCCAGCGCCAGCAGATGACGCGCGTGTTCGACACCGCGATCGCGTGGAACCGCAAGCATGGCATTCCGGTGCACCTGGGCGAGTTCGGCGCCTACCGGCAGGGCGACATGGCCTCGCGCGTGGCGTGGGCCCGGCACATGCGCCAGGAAGCGGAGAGCCGTGGCATTC
>DAIMZU010000720.1:0-1965 GCA_036733845.1 Ramlibacter sp. | reverse complement strand
TCCCCGAGCCGCGCCTGTTTTCGTGGTGGCCGACCGCAGGTCGGCCAGGTCTGCGATCAGCTCAGCAGCCGCGCGACGATTGATGGGCTGAGTGGTGTTCCTGCGCCGCTCTGGAAGCCCAAGGCGACCAGTTCGCGCGAGATCGCACGAAGGCTCCGCTTCTGACCGGTCTTGGGGTTGCGCCGGGCAAGGCGCCGGGCCTCGCGGACAATGGCCGGGTTCAGTTCTGCGTGGCTACGACGACCTTCGCACTTCCCGCTCGCTGCGCGCACCTTCTCCCTTGCCTTGCGGAGGCGTTCCACGGCCTTGGCCTTCTCGTATTGGGCGGCGGCGCCGAAGACCTGCCGCATGAAGACCTTGGACGAGTCGGTCTGGTCGGTGAGTTCTTGACCCGACGAGGTGACCAGTCGGATGCCCCTGTCGATCAGCAGGGCTACGCCGAGCTCCAGCGCGATCACGCTCCGGGCGAACCGCGTCGCGTCCTCGACAACGACGAGCTTGATGCCCTCAGCGTCGCAATGCTCCAGCAGCTTGGCGAACCCGTCTCGGGTCTCGATGGGGTCCGTCCCGCTGACGGCGGCGTCCCAAAAGCAGGAGACCACTTCAACGCCGGAGCGGTCGCCAAAGGCCATGATTGCGTCGTTCTGGCGGTGCGGACTGTCGCCATCGACATTCGCTGCGCTGGAGGTTCTCAGGTAGGCTGTGGCGCGGATCATGAGGTGCATTATATCGGGAAAATCTATCGAAAAGTCAAGGTGGATAGATCACACCCGCGTTCTGTATTCCGAGGAAATCCGAACAAAGAACGTCGTTCTACGCTCGTCGCAGGACCGGGAAGAACAGCCCGAACAGGGTGGCGTCGTGTGCGTCCTCGAAGTGGAAGGCCGTCTCGTTCGCAAGGCGATCCGGCTCGCAACGCCAGCGGTGCCTGCACTCGCGGTCGCACCACGAACGAGCGCGAGCGTATTCGCGCCTTGCGCCATGGTCGTTGAAGTTCACGCCAAGCACCCAGCCACCCGAGCTGGTGAAGTTGGTGCGTTGTTGAAGTTGTTGAACGATGGGAATCGAGCGGAGGATTTGTGCGGGTGTTCGCATAAGTAGCTCCAGTTAATATAGTGAAGAGAAAACACTTATTTCGAGCGTGAAGGGAAGCGGGTCGTGATGGTCGAATAAGCCATCCTCCTCCTCGTCGATGGATTCGTTGTTCATGTTGTCCTTCTTGTTGTTCTTCTTGTCTTTGTCGCGTGCTTGCTGTTGAGAGCCGAGCTTGATCCGGGTGCGCTTCAGGCTACCGGACCACTGATCGAGCCACTGGTAGAAGTCGGACATCCAGCGTGCAGGCCACGGGTGATGGGCTCCACCGATGGACGTGGTGCACCTGTGCTTCAGCGCGTAGGCGACAAGGTTCTCGACGTTCTGGTCCACCGTGAGGTGGCCGTGGAACGGCTCCACCTTGACCTGATTGGCGAGGCTCCATTGGCTGGCGAAAGCGTCGCGCACCTCCTGCCACGGCAAGCCGTCGAACCGGGTGAGGCCGTGCATGGTGGCGATCCAGACCGGCGCCGCCGTGACGCGGGCGCCCAGCCCGGCGAGGAGTTGGCCGCGATCCGATGCGAGAAGCGGGAGGTCGGCGCCGTCCACCGCGTCCACCTCCAGCCATCCGATCAAGGTGAAGTTGCGCCAGCGGCGATCCTTCGTCCGCATCCGGTCAACGAAGTTCCGAAGGTCCCGGCGGGCTTTCTCGATGGCCCGGTCCATGTCGCCCCCCTCTGGGGCGCCGAGCTCCGACAGGGCCGCGAAGATGATCGTCACGTGTGCGCTGCGCTCGTTGGAGGCCCCGTCGAATGCCTCCTGCGCCTTGCGCCGGTTTCGAGTGGCGTGGAGGGAGCGGCAGGAGGGGCAGCCCGGCGCCTTGCAGCGCAGGGCATAGCCGTGCGTCACCTGCGAGAGGGTGCCACACTTCAC
>DAIMZU010000719.1:0-1972 GCA_036733845.1 Ramlibacter sp. | reverse complement strand
GCTTCCATCAGCGGGAACCGGGCCGAGCCGTCCGGCTGCCGGGCGCGTGAGACCACGTTGCCGACCACCCAGGCGTCGGGCGCCAATCCGAGCTGGTCGGCGCCGAAACCCTCGATCAGCTCGATGCCCAGTGCCCGCAGCTGGTCGCTCATGGGCGGGTAGACGCCGGCGTCGCAGCCGGTGACGCGGTGCCCGGCCTCGCGGGCGAGGGCCGCCAGGCCACCCATGAAGGTGCCGCAGATGCCCAGGATATGGATGTGCATGGGCGGCAATTATCCCGCCCGCGGCCCCGCTGCTGCGGGGGGCGTCGCGAACGGAGGACAATCGGCCCATGGAAAGCGTGAAATCCGAGATCGCCGCCACCGCCGCCCGCATGGTGGTCGAGGAGGGCCTGGAGTGGGGTCCTGCCAAGCGCCGGGCCGTCCGGCAGCTCGGGCTGCCCCAGCGGACCGCCTTGCCCGACAACGATGCCCTCGAGGACGCGGTCCGCGAGTACATCGAGCTGTTCTGCGCCGACACCCAGCCGACCGAACTGGCCGCCCTGCGGGCGCTCGCGTGCACATGGATGGAGCGGCTCGCCGAGTTCCGGCCGCACCTGTGCGGCGCCGTGTGGCACGGCACGGCGACCCGGCTGTCCGACATCTACCTGCAGCTGTTCTGTGACGACCCCAAGTCTGCCGAAATCGCGTTGATCGAACGCGGCGTCCCGTACGAGCCGCGCACCGTCAACGGATTCCAGGGCGAGCCCGTGGAGGCCCTGAGCATCTCCAGCCCCTGCCGCGAACTCGGTGAGAACGTGGGGGTTCACCTGCTGATCCATGACCACGACGACATGCGCGGCGCCTTGCGCCCGGACGCCCGGGGACGGCGGCCGCGCGGTGACCTCGAGGATGTGCGCGCACTCGTCCAGGGGAGTCGCCATGGCCACTGAGAACGTCCGTCGCCGCATCGTCGTTGCTGTCGGCGCTGCAGCGGCCGCAGGAGGTGCCGGGCTGGCGTGGTGGCGCCTGTCTCCGGGGCCGGTACAGCCCGACGCGCTCGCGGGTCTGTGGGGCCGAACCTTCGAAACACCTGACGGCCAGACGCTCGCGATGAGCCGCTTCCGGGGCCAGAACCTGCTGGTCAATTTCTGGGCCACCTGGTGCGCCCCCTGCGTTGAAGAGATGCCACTTCTGGATCGCTTCTGGCGCGAAAACACCGCCAACGGCTGGCAAGTGGTCGGATTGGCGATCGATCAGCCCAGCTCGGTGCGACAATTCCTGGTCCGCACGCCCGTGGGGTTTCCCATCGGGCTCGCGGGCCTCGAGGGCACGGAACTGGGCCGGTCGCTGGGTAACGGCGTGGGTGGATTGCCGTTCACTGTGGTCATCGGCCCCGACGGCCAGGTGCGACAGCGTAAAATGGGGCAGGTGTCTGCGGATGAGCTGGCGCGCTGGAAAGCGGCCGCAGCGCCCTGACCGCGCCACCGCGATCAACCCGGCAGCCAAGTCGTGATCCTTACAGATCGCGGCAGATGTCAGCGGTTGGCAAATAAAAACGTAAATAAACGAAAGTTGCGGTACATTCGCGACTTCGCATTCTCGTGCTCCGGACAGCTTCATGGACCTCCGAAAACTCAAGACCCTGATCGACCTCGTCTCGGAATCGAACGTCTCCGAACTCGAAATCACCGAGGCCGAAGGCAAGGTCCGCATCGTCAAAGGCCAGCCGGCCGCGGTCCAGGCGGCCCCCGCCCCTGCGCCTGCCCAGGCCGCTGCACCGCAGGCGCCTGCGCAGCCCGCCGCTGCGCCGGCACTGCCCGCTCCCGAGGTGCCGGCCGGGCACCCGGTCAAGTCGCCGATGGTGGGCACGTTCTACCGCGCTTCCAGCCCCGGCGCCAAGCCGTTCGTCGAGATCGGCCAGCAGGTCAAGGTCGGTGAGACCATCTGCATCATCGAGGCCATGAAGATCCTCAACGAGATCGAGGCCGACA
>DAIMZU010000718.1:0-1980 GCA_036733845.1 Ramlibacter sp. | reverse complement strand
GACCGGAACCGTGCACCACCTCGGTCACCTGCGCCACCGGGTAACCGCTGGGAAAACGCTGCCCGAGCCCGGAGCTGACCAACAGGTCGCCGGCCTTGATGTCGGCGGTCTCGGCCACGTGGCGCAGCTCGAGGTAGTCCGGATTGCCGGTTCCCACCGCAATGGCGCGCAGGCCGTTGCGGTTGACCTGTACCGGAATGCTGTGGGTGACGTCGGTCAGCAGCAGGACCCGCGCGGCGTACGGCAGCACTTCGACCACCTGCCCCATCAGGCCGCTGGCATCGAGCACCGGCTGCCCCATGAACACGCCGTCCTTCTCGCCCTTGTCGATCAGGATGCGGTGGGTGAAGGGGTTGGGGTCCAGGCCGATCAATTCGGCAACCAGCACCCGGTCGTCGACCAGTGCCGAGGAGTTGAGCAGCTCGCGCAAGCGCACGTTCTGTTCGGTGAGCGTGGCCAGCTTCTGCAGCCGCCGCTGCATCAGCAGCGCCTCGGCCTTGAGCCGCTCGTTCTCTGCCATCAGGCTGTTGCTGGTGGCTATCTGGGCCGTTGCCCCGCGCCAGATACGCACCGGCATATCGGCGACCCAGTAGAACGGCGTCAGCACCAGGCCCATCTGGCTGCGGACGGTCTTCAGCGCGTCGAAGCGGGCATCCACCACCATCAGCACGACACAAAGCACGACGAACACCAACAGGCGTACGCCGAGCATGGGTCCTTTGGCAAATAGCGGCTTGATCGCGACTACCTCTTGGCTGATGGCTGGGGCTAAACGCGACAAGCCGAAAGCCGGCGCAACCGGAGCTTTCGGCTTGTCATGAGCGACGAGGCGCTAACTCACTCAGTGGACAGCAGGTCCATGGCGTGACGATCCATCATTTCCAGCGCACGACCGCCGCCACGGGCAACGCAGGTCAGCGGCTCTTCGGCAACGATCACCGGCAGACCGGTTTCCTGGGCCAGCAGCTTGTCCAGATCACGCAGCAGCGCGCCGCCACCGGTCAGTACCAGACCGCGCTCGGCGATATCGGAGGCCAGTTCCGGCGGCGACTGCTCCAGGGCACTCTTGACCGCCTGAACGATGGTCGCCAGGGACTCCTGCAGGGCCTCGAGCACCTCGTTGGAGTTCAGCGTGAAGCTACGCGGCACGCCCTCGGCCAGGTTGCGGCCACGCACGTCCACTTCACGCAACTCGCCGCCCGGGAAGGCGGTACCGATCTCCTGCTTGATGCGCTCGGCGGTCGATTCGCCGATCAGGCTGCCGTAGTTGCGTCGCACGTAGGTCACGATGGACTCGTCGAAGCGATCGCCACCGACCCGCACGGATTCGGCGTAGACCACGCCGTTGAGGGAGATCAGCGCGATCTCGGTGGTGCCGCCGCCGATGTCCACGACCATCGAGCCACGCGCCTCGTCCACCGGCAGGCCGGCGCCGATGGCTGCGGCCATGGGTTCTTCGATCAGGAACACTTCCCGCGCACCGGCACCGAGAGCCGACTCGCGGATCGCGCGACGCTCGACCTGGGTCGACTTGCAGGGTACGCAGATCAGCACACGTGGGCTGGGCTGCAGAAAACTGTTCTCGTGAACCTTGTTGATGAAGTACTGCAGCATCTTTTCGCAAACGCTGAAGTCGGCAATCACACCATCCTTCATCGGGCGGATCGCATTGATGTTGCCCGGGGTACGGCCCAGCATGCGCTTGGCCTCGGTGCCTACGGCGACGACGCTTTTCTGGTTGCCGTGGCTACGGATGGCGACCACCGACGGCTCGTCGAGAACGATACCGCGATCGCGCACATAAATAAGGGTATTGGCAGTGCCCAGGTCGATCGACAGATCACTGGAAAACATGCCACGCAGTTTCTTGAACATGGGAAAAGGGCCCTGGGGCAAACGCGTGGGGAAAAAAGTGCCGCAAACTCTAACAATGGTGCGAACTTAGGGCAAGGCACGAGTCCGCCCGCGTAGCGCCAGACG
>DAIMZU010000717.1:0-1981 GCA_036733845.1 Ramlibacter sp. | reverse complement strand
CCCTCCCCCACCGCCGCTCCAAACCGCTTGGCCAGGCGCTCGGCGACGTTGACCCGGCGCGTGTAGTCGACAAGTTCTTCGGCCTTGATGACTTCGCGGGCGACGTAATCGACATTGCCCAGCTGGTCGGCCAGGCCGAGTTCGACCGCCTGCTGGCCGGTCCAGAACAGGCCGGAGAACAGCTCGGGGGACTCCTTCAGGCGATCGCCGCGGCCCTGCTTGACCGCGTCGATGAACTGCGTGTGGATCTGCTTGAGCAGCTGCTGCGCGAACGCGCGCTCCTGCTCGGACATGGGCTTGAAGGGGTCGAGGAAGCCCTTGTTCTCGCCGGCAGTCAGCAGGCGGCGCTCGACGCCCAGCTTTTCCATGAGCCCGGTGAAGCCGAAACTGTCCATGAGCACGCCGATGCTGCCGACCACGCTGGCCTTATCCACGTAGATGCGGTCCGCGGCGGCGGCGATGTAGTACGCCGCCGAGGCGCAGGCCTCTTCGACCACCGCGTACACCGGCTTCTTGTGCTTCTCGCGGAGGCGCCGGATCTCGTCGTAGATGATGCCGGCCTGCACCGGGCTGCCGCCGGGTGAGTTGATCAGCAGCACGATGCCGCGGGCGCCAGGGTCCTCGAAGGCGGTGCGCAGCGAAGACACGACGTACTCGGCACCGGTTTCCTCGCCCGAGGCGATCTCGCCCTTGAGCTCCACCACCGCGGTGTGCGGCGCAGTCTTGTCGGCCCCGCCCGCGCCCCGGAAGATGAGCGCCCACGCCAGCAGCAGGAAAACGGCCAGCCAGGCCAGGCGGAAGAAATTGCGCCACCGACGCGCCTGGCGCTGCTCGGTGACCGTGGCCAGCACCAGCCGCTCGAGCGTGCCACGCTCCCAGCCGGGTTCGGCGGTTGCAGCGCCCCGGGCCGGCACCGCGGGTGTGGCCGCTGTGCTGCGGTCGGCCGGACGGGCGTCGGGTTCGTGCGGGCGGCCCGGTTCGCCGGGCGCGGTGGGCTCTGTCATGGTCGGGGGGTCAGAAAAACGCAGGTTGGAGGTTGAAGGCAGTATGCCAGTGCACCACGCCTTCCCGTTCGGTCAGGGCAATCTTGACCAGCCCGCCGCGGCAGGGCCCGCCAGCGCACCGGCCGGTGTCGGGGGCGTACACCGCGCCGTGGCTCGCGCAGACGATCCACTGCCCGCTGGCGTCGAAGAACCGGTCCGGCTGCCAGTCGAGTTCCATCGCCACATGCGCACAGCGGTTGAGGTAGGCATGCGCCTGGCCGTCCCACCGAATGGCAAACGCCCGGCAGGTCTGGCCGCCATACATGACGTCGAAGGGCACAGCCATGCCGCCGTCGACGAGGTCGGCCGAGCGGCACAGGGGGATGGCAGTGTCCGCCTCAGCCATGCTGGAGCAGCCAGTCGCGCAGCTCGGCGACGGAGTGCGCGATGAACAACGGCGACAGGGCGTGGAAGCCTTCGAAGGCGTGCGCGCCGTAGCTCACGCCGATGGCGCTGCAACCCGCGTTGCGCGCCATCTGCAGGTCATGCGTGGTGTCGCCGATCATCAGCGTGCGTTCGGGATCGGCGCCGAATTCGCGCATGAGCTCGTGCAGCATGCGAGGGTGCGGCTTGCCGGCGGTCTCGTCGGCGGTGCGCGAGCCGTCGAACACGCCCTGCAGCTCGGCGGCGCCCAGGGCCTCGTCCAGGCCGCGGCGCGACTTGCCGGTGGCCACGGCCAGCCAGTGGTGACGGGCCCGCAGCTCATGCAGCAGCGGCAGCACGCCTTCGAAAAGGCACAGGTCGTCGTGGTGGGCGGCGTAGTGGTGCCGGTAGCGCGTACCCAGCTCGGCATAGCGCTCGGGGGGGACGTCGGGCGCGGCATGGGCCAGGGCCTCGCCCAGCGCCATGCCGATGACGTACGACGCGGCGTCATCGCTCGGGCGGCGTCCGCCCACGTCGACCACCGCCCGCTGGATGCAGCGAACGATGACCTGGGT
>DAIMZU010000716.1:0-1983 GCA_036733845.1 Ramlibacter sp. | reverse complement strand
TCGAACCGACGGGTGGAGAGGTAGCGATGTCCCCTCTGCCGCAGCAGTTCGAAGGAGTCGGGGAAGCGCTCGAGGCCGGCGCTGAAGACCGCAATCGCCTCCTCGATCCGGTACCGGAAACCAAGCACCCGGCCGTACCAGACCGTGTGGGCGAGCGACGGATCGGCCTCATAGGCCGCCTGGGCGCGGGCGAGGGTGCGCTGGGAGCGTTCGCGAATGCTGTCTGAAGTCATCCCTCACGGTAGCTCGCCGCGCATCGCTTAGGGAGTCCGGCCTGGACGCCAATTGACACGTCTGCACTCCTGGCGTCGCGGCTCTGTCACCGACCATGGTTAAGCGCTGGCGTCATGGATCATGCAAGGAAAGAGCTCATGCTTCGATGGGTGACGGGCACCGCTCTCGCGCTAGTCGTCGCCGGTAGCGCGGGCGCACATGACGGCGCTAGCCACGCGCACGCAGTCCCACCGTGGCAGTCCGCTTCGCCATGGCCCGACCGAGTGGTCGTGACCTTCGCGGATGATCCGGCCCGGACGCTTGCGGTGAGCTGGCGCACCGACGCCAGCGCAACACGCGCCAGGGCTCAAATTGCACTCGCCACGGCCGACGCTCGGTTTGACCTGGCAGCGTCGTCCCAGGCAGCCGTAACCGAGCCGCTGGACCCCACCCAAGTCGCCCTTGCGGACCAGCTGTTCGACGTCTCACAGAACGTCGGGTTGGATCCTGTTCATTACCACTCGGTGCTGTTCGAGGGGCTCCAGCCGGATACGCTTTACGCCTATCGGGTCGAAGGAGCCGATGGCCGCTGGAGCGAGTGGTTCCAGGTGCGCACAGCTCCGATCAATGGGCCTGTGACCTTCCTATACCTTGGCGACGCGCAGAACGGCATCCTGTCCCATTGGTCTCGGACGGTGCGCGCGGCTTATGCCAGCGCCCCCGATGCCCGTTTCATCATTCATGCGGGCGATCTCGTGAACATCGGCTCGCGCGATTATGAGTGGGCTGAGTGGTTCAAAGCCGTGGGCTTCATCCACGGGATGGTGCCCGCGATCCCAGTGGCGGGAAATCACGAGTATTCACGCATTTCAGCCGAGCCCGGAGAACAGAGACGCGCCCTGTCCCAGCTGTGGCGGCCGCAGTGGCGACTGCCGGAAGTCGCCGAACTGGCCGAGGACCTGCGTGAGACCGTCTATGCTATCCGCTATAGCCAGGACCTGCACGTCTTTGTCCTGGACACCATGGGCGGCGATCTGGTCGCCCAGGCGGCTTGGCTGGACTCCCAGTTGGAGGCTTCGGACGCCCGTTGGCGTGTAGCGACCTTCCATCATCCGGTGTTCTCGTCCGGCAGCGACCGTGACGACGCCCGCCGGCGCGCTATTCTCTTGCCGGTTCTACGCAAACATGACGTGGATTTGGTTCTTCAGGGCCACGATCACACCTACGCTCGGGGTGGCTTGAACCAGACACCGGCACGGGCGTCAGCTCCCGATGCGGCAGACGGGATCGGCCCGATGTTCATCAACTCAGTGTCGGGCCCCAAGCAATACGTCTGGCGCGAAGCAGGATGGACCGATTATGCGCCCTTCGACATCGAGCTGGACCGGCGAGCCGAGAACACCCAGTTCTATCAGATCATCCGGATCGACGGCGGTCGCCTGAGCTATGAGGCCTGGACGGCTCACGGACAGCTCTATGATGGCTTCTCGCTCGAGAAGGACGACAACGGCTTCAAGCAGCTGATCGATCAGGTTCCCAAGACCGGCGAGCGCCGCTTCTCGAATACGGGACCCTACAACGGCGATATCGACTGACGGTGGGTCTCAGAGAGAGAGACTGCCGGAATGACGATCCTCAATACCCCGTCCGAGGGACAAGGCAAGTCAGGCCGGGCTCCTCGTGCCGCGCCTCACAACGCCGTCGGCTCTAGGGGTCAGTGGCGGTGAGAGAGGGATTCGAACCCTCGATAGGCTTTCACCTATACACGCG
>DAIMZU010000715.1:0-2003 GCA_036733845.1 Ramlibacter sp. | reverse complement strand
CCTACGGGGTGCTCTACCTGGGGCGCGACCTGCCCACGGCGCTGATGGAGTCGGTGTTTCATAAGCACCAGTGGCTTGCGGACACGAAGCGCTCGATCGCGCTGAAAGAAGTCCAGAGCCGGATGGTGCGCGCAGTGGGCGTGATGGACGACGTGCTTCTGGCCGACCTCACGGCGCCGGGCGTCATGGCGGGCTACTTCGGCCTGAACCTGGAGCAGTTGGCCAGCCGCGACTACACGCACACGCAGCAGGTGTCGGCCCAGGTGCATGCGATGCTTGGAGATGACGGCCAGGTGCTGTTCGACGGGGTGCTCTATCCGTCGCGCAACAACTATCCCGCCAAGAGCATCGCGCTGTTCGAGCGTGCCAGCGCGAAGGTCAGTGTCATCGAGGACATCGATCTCGTTGACCATGTGGACTGGCCGCGTTTCGTTGCTACATACCGCATCGGCGTGGAGCCCGACCCTGGCCCGTTGGAACCGGATGACGAAGCGTCCTGAAGCAGCAAGAGAACACATTGAAGCCCTAAACAGAATGAAATGGACCAAACTGAAATAGGCATCCCTCAGCAGTAGGAGACGACCATGAACACCACGACTCGCACCAGCACCGCAGAACGCCTCGGCCGCGCCTTTGGCCGCGGATGGCGTGCCTACGCGCGCTGTGAACGGCGGGCGTCGAACTGGTTGGTTTCCAAGGGCATGCCGACGGCTGGAGCCACCGCGCTCGTGTGGATGGTTAAGCTGGCTGCGCTCGGGGTGCTGCTGTACACCACCTTCTGGCTGGCCCTGGTGATGGTGTGCGTCATGGTGGTTGCCTGGATGGCCCGCAACACCGACTTGGGCGAGGAGTTGCCCGAGCCAGAGTGGCGAAACGGACCAGCAGGATTCGGCCTATACACCTACGACGGTTTCCGCATTGATCCTCATGTCGAGGACGACTAGCAGCGATCACTTCTTCGACACTGCATTGATCGCAATGCTTCCTCCCCTTCCGCCAGCAGCCTTGGCATCTCCGGTGGCTCCTGCGAGGCCTTGCAACACGTTGCCGGCACGAACGCCCGCCCAAGCCAAGGCCATGATCCAGAACGTAGGCAGTACGATGAACATCGTGCCCGTGACAAACATCAGGAGCATGTCTCCGAAGGCGTTGTTCAGCCCCACCAGCGGGTCGAAGTTGGTGTGCGGCCGATTCCAGCCGAACCCCCAGCCATAGAGCGCATCCAGGATCGTCGAATCGATCCAGCGCGCAAGCTGAAACCAGAAGTCCGTGAAGAAGAGCGCGAACTGCACGACGCTGACGGTAACGACCGTCTTCAGATCGTAGGTGCCTACGACCAGCACAAGCGGGATGCAGATGACCAGCGCCATCTTGAGCAAGGCGAGGACCATGGGCAGAGACTGTCTCACGACGTCCATGGCGGGAAACGCGGCAATCGCGCCGACGGCCATCCCAACGTCTCCCGTGGCCCGCGTCACGATGTTCGGCAAGGTCTTGTCGATCTGGCCGCCATAGTCCGTATAGACGCTACCCTGGTTCAATTTCTGTTGCCGCGGTGACGCGATGGCGCGGATCACCGAGTCGTCCACCTCGGCCCTGCTCAGGAACCCGGCCCAGCCTGCCAGGCGATTCAACAGGTTCGGGTCCACCTGTCCCAGCAGGCGTGCCCGCAGGCCATTGCCGCCATCGGCCCACTACTGCCTGCAGGTCGGGTAGCCGCCACCGCTGCCCACCTGTGCAAGCCCCGCATCGCGGGTGCTGTCGTAGGGCCAGTCGTCGCGCGGCGTGCTTGAGCGGTAGGTGTCGTAGTAGCCGCCCGTGTCCGTGAAAAACCTCGACCCTATCCAGGTCACGTCGTGCATCTGCTGCTCATCAAGCTGAGGGCGCTGCATGAACAATTTGGCCCGCGCAGGCCCATAGCAATCCCGCGAGAAATCCGCTACTTCCTGAGCCAGTACCGGGTCGTCAATGCGGGTCGCGTCGATCTCCATGCGCATCTGCCG
>DAIMZU010000714.1:0-2006 GCA_036733845.1 Ramlibacter sp. | reverse complement strand
CCTCTACACCCTGCCCAATTTCTTCGGCGAGGCGCCCGCGGTGCAGGTGTCCGCCGGCAAGGCCACCGTCAAGGTCGACGCGGCCACCCACGACCGGGTTCAGCGGGCGCTCGACGCCGCCGGCATCCGTCCCGAGAGCGTCACGCTCGAGCCCACCTCGGTGCGGGTGCGACTCGACAGCCCCGAGACGCAGCTGCGCGCACGCGACGCCATCCAGAAGGCGCTGGTGCCCGACCCGACCGATCCGCCTTACGTGGTGGCGCTCAACCTCATCTCCGCATCACCGGCGTGGCTGACCCGCCTGGGCGCCTCGCCCATGTACCTGGGGCTGGACCTGCGCGGTGGCGTGCACTTCATGCTGCAGGTGGACATGCAGGCCGCGCTCACCAAGCGCGCCGAGTCCCTGGCCGGCGACCTGCGCACGCAGCTGCGCGAAGCCAATATCCGGCATGGCGGCATCAGCCGCAACGGCCAGCAGGTAGACCTGCGCGTGCGCGATGCCCAGACGGCGGCGCAGGTTCGGCGCCTGGTCGAGGACCAGTTCCCCGACCTGCAGCTCGCCGAAGCGGGAGAGGGCGCGGACCAGCGCCTGGTCGGCAGCCTGCGGCCCGAGGCAGCGCGCCGCGTGCAGGAGCAGGCGCTCAAGCAGAACATCCTCACGCTCCACAACCGCATCAACGAGCTTGGCGTGGCCGAGCCGGTGATCCAGCAGCAGGGCCTCGACCGCATCGTGGTGCAGCTGCCGGGCGTGCAGGACACGGCCAAGGCCAAGGACATCCTCGGGCGCACGGCGACCCTCGAGATGCGCCTCGTCGACGAAACCGCCGAGGGCCGGGCGGCCGAACTCGGCACGGGCCCGGTGCCCTTCGGTTCCGAGCGCTTCGTCGATCGCGAGGGCCGCAACGTCATCGTCAAGCGGCAGGTCATCCTGACCGGCGACAGCCTCACCGATGCGCAGCCCGGGTTCGATTCGCAGACGCAGCAGCCCAAGGTCGACTTGACCGTGGACGCCAAGGGCGGACGCATCATGCGCGACGTCAGCCGCGAGAACCTGCGCAAGCGCATGGCCATCCTGCTGTTCGAGAAGGGCCGCGGCGAAGTGCTCACCGCCCCCGTGATCCAGGGCGAGCTGGGCAACCGTTTCCAGATCTCCGGTTCCATGACCGTGGTCGAGGCGAACGACCTCGCCCTGCTGCTGCGCGCGGGCTCACTGGCCGCGCCCATGGAAATCATCGAGGAATTCACCATCGGCCCCACCCTGGGCGCCGAGAACATCGCCAAGGGCTTCAACAGCGTCATGTGGGGCTTCGTGGCGGTGGTGGTGTTCATGGGCCTCTACTACATGGTCTTCGGCCTGATCTCGGGACTGGCCCTGGCGGTGAACCTGCTCCTGCTGGTCGCCGTGCTGTCCATGCTGCAGGCCACCCTGACGCTCCCGGGCATGGCGGCCATGGCGTTGGCACTGGGCATGGCCATCGACTCGAACGTGCTGATCAACGAGCGCATCCGCGAGGAACTCCGGGGCGGCGCGCCGCCCCAGATCGCCATCCATGCCGGCTACGACCGGGCCTGGGCGACCATCCTGGACTCCAACGTGACCACCCTGATCGCCGGCGTGGCCCTGCTGGCTTTCGGCTCGGGGCCCGTGCGCGGCTTCGCGGTGGTGCACACCATCGGCATCCTGACCTCCATGTTCTCCGCGGTGCTGTTCTCGCGCGGCCTGGTGAACCTCTGGTACGGTCGCCAGAAGAAACTCAAGTCGGTGTCCATCGGAACGGTCTGGCGGCCGGGGCCGGACAGCGCTATAACCAAGCCCCAGGGGCGCTGAGGAGGCGAAGTGGAATTTTTCAGGATCCGGCGGGACATCCCGTTCATGCGGCATGCGCTGCTGCTGAACGCCATCTCGTTCATCACCTTCCTGGCAGCGGTATTCTTTCTGGTCACGCGCGGCCTGCACTTATCTGTGGAGTTCACCGGCGGCACCGTGATGCAGGTCAGCTATGCGC
>DAIMZU010000713.1:0-2008 GCA_036733845.1 Ramlibacter sp. | reverse complement strand
GCGACGACATCACCCAGGACGAGGCCTTCGCGCACGCCAACGACGTGCTGAAGAATGCGGTGGGCGGGATCGCCGAGATCATCAACGTGCCAGGCCACGTCAACGTGGACTTCGAGGACGTGCGCACCGTCATGGGCGAGCCGGGCAAGGCCATGATGGGAACGGCCCTGGCCGCAGGCCCGGACCGCGCCCGCATCGCCGCCGAGCAGGCCGTGGCCTGCCCGCTGCTCGAGGGCATCGACCTCTCCGGCGCCAAGGGCGTGCTGGTGCTGATCACCGCGGCCAAGGGCAGCCTCAAGCTGGCCGAGTCGCGGCTGGCCATGAACACCATCCGCGCCTATGCGTCGCCGGACGCCAACGTCATCTTCGGCACCGCCTACGACGACGAACTCGGCGACCACGTCCGCGTCACCGTGGTGGCCACCGGACTGTCGCGCCACGGCCAGCAGCGCCGCACCGCCCCGCCGCTGCAGGTGCTGCGCACCGGCACCGACAACGTGGCCTTCGGCGTGCCCACGCTGGGAGCACTGCAGGGCGCCAGCCGCACGGAAAGCGCCACCGTCCAGCCGGCCCCCGAGTACGGCGGCCTGTCCGTCCCCAGCGTCTGGCGGACCAACCGCACCACCGCGGCCGCCAAGGTCGACGCGCTCGCCTCGGGCGGCATGGACGACTACGAGATCCCGGCCTTCCTGCGCAAGCAGGCGGACTGAGGGGCTTTAAAGAGGGAAGCGAAGGGCGCAAAGGGGACGCAAAGGACGCGAAGAAGCCAGTCTCGAGGTGGTTCTTGCGGGGCAGGCCGCATTCCCCCCCGCAAGCACACCCCGGGGGCAGTCACTACAATCCCCCGATGCTTCGCCAACGAACCCTCAAGACCCTGACCCGCGCCGTAGGCGTGGGGATGCACAGCGGGCAGCGGGTGGAGCTGACCCTGCGGCCCGCGGCGCCGGACACCGGCATCGTGTTCCGCCGGGTCGACCTGCCCCAGCCGGTGGACATTCCCGTCTCGGCGCTGGCCGTGAGCGACACGCGCATGGCCTCCACCGTCGCCAACGGGTCGGCCAAGGTGCACACCATCGAGCACCTCATGTCCGCCTGCGCGGGCGTGGGCATCGACAACCTGTATGTCGACATCACCGCCGAGGAGGTTCCCATCCTCGACGGTTCCTCGTCGTCCTTCGTCTTCCTGCTGCACAGCGCCGGCATCGAACTGCAGAACGCACCGCGGCGCTTCATCCGCGTGCTCGAACCCATCGAGGTGCGCGAAGGCGAGGGTGACAACCTCAAGTGGGCCCGGCTCGAGCCGTACCACGGCTTCAGGCTCAGCTTCGAGATCGACTTCGCGCACCGCGTGGTCGACTCCACCGGGCAGCGCCACGAGTTCGACTTCGGCCGCGACTCCTACATCCGCGACATCGCGCGCGCCCGCACCTTCGGCTTCACGCGTGACCTCGAGTCCCTTCGCGCGAGCGGCCTGGCCCTGGGCGGCGGCCTGGACAATGCCGTGGTGATGGACGACTACCGGGTGCTTAACACCGAGGGGCTTCGCTACGACGACGAGTTCGTCAAGCACAAGATCCTCGACGCCATCGGCGACCTGTACATCGTCGGGCGGCCCCTGCTGGCGGCGTTCACGGCCTTCCGCTCCGGCCATGCCCTGAACAACAAGCTGCTGCGTGCGCTGCTCGAACGCGAGCGCAGCTGGGAGCTGGTGACCTTCCAGGACGAGAAGAAGGCACCCGCCGGCTTCGCGGTTCCGGCCGCGGCCTGGTAAGCGGCATGGTCGCTTTTCGTTTCGCCATCTTCTTTCTTCTTGCGGCAGCGGGCGTCTGCTTCGCGCTGTTCGCAGCCCCGGGCAACACCGTGTGGAAGCGCCGGGGAAGCCTGATCCTGAAATGGACCCTGATCGCCGCGTTCGGCTTCTTCGCGGTGCTGGCGGTGCAGCGGTTCGGGTGATCGGGGATCCTCCCCACCCGTTCGGCACCTCGCCCCGGGTGAACGGGGTCGCGGC
>DAIMZU010000712.1:0-2010 GCA_036733845.1 Ramlibacter sp. | reverse complement strand
ACCATGGCTAAACCCCCCACCAACCACGGCAAGCAATGGACGCCTGCCGACGTCCAGCAGCTCAAGCAGCTCGCCAAGGGAAACACGCCGACTGGCCTGATCGCTCACAAGATGGGGCGAACTGAAGACTCGATCCGCTCCAAGGCGAGCGAGACCGACGTCTCCCTCAAGCCCACCAACCAGTCGCCCTACAACCGGCGTAAGCCCTGAGGGCGGGCCACCAACAAGAACAAGGGGCGGCACCGTGCTGAAGCTCGAACAGATCCAGAAGAACGCGGCCATCTCGGGCTTGGAGCCCGGGCAGGTGGTGCGCATCGTCACGACCGAGCCGGTCGGTGACAACGCCCTGACCGTCTACTACAAGACCGCCGACGGCAAGCTGCTGGAGCGGATGCTGTTCCGCACCGACGAGGCCAAGCTGTCGCTGGCCGAGGCGGGGCGCCCCTGGGCTTTCGATGCGCCCGGCGACGAGTTCAAGCTCGCCGCCGAGGCCTACCGCATCAACCTGGCCCACCTGTTCGATCCGATGATGGCGGTGCACACGTCGAACGTGGAGCCGCTGCCGCACCAGATCACCGCGGTCTACGAGTCGATGCTGCCGCGCCAGCCGTTGCGCTACGTGCTGGCAGACGACCCCGGCGCCGGCAAGACCATCATGGCCGGTCTGTTCATCCGCGAGCTGCTGATGCGCGCCGATGCCAAGCGCGTGCTGATCGTGGCGCCCGGCAGCCTGGTCGAACAGTGGCAGGACGAGATGTTCGAGAAGTTCGGCCTGTCGTTCTCGCTGTTCTCGCGCGAGCAGGTCGAGCAGTCCCGCAGCGGCAACCCCTTCGACGACATCGACCTGCTGGTCGCCCGTGTCGACCAACTGGCCCGCGCAGAAGACCTGCAGGAGAAGCTGCGCCTGTCGCACTGGGACCTAGTGGTCGTCGACGAAGCGCACAAGCTCTCGGCCAACTACTTCGGCAACAAGGTCAACAAGACCAAGCGCTTCCAGCTCGGTGAGCTGCTGGGCTCGATCACGCGGCACTTCCTCCTGATGACGGCCACGCCGCACAACGGCAAGGAAGAAGACTTCCAGCTCTTCATGTCGCTGCTGGACGCCGACCGCTTCTACGGCAAGTTCCGCGACGGCGCGCACAAGGTCGACGTCACCGATCTGATGCGCCGCATGGTCAAGGAGGACCTGCTCAAGTTCGACGGCACCCCGCTGTTCCCCGAGCGCCGTGCCTACACCGTCAACTACAAACTGTCCGACCTGGAGGCCGCGCTCTACGCCGCCGTCACCGAGTACGTCAAGGAGCAGTTCAACAAGGCCGACCAGTTGGCCGACGGCGGGCGCAAGGGCACGGTGGGCTTTGCGCTGACCTCGCTGCAGCGCCGCCTCGCATCCAGCCCCGAAGCGATCTACCAATCTCTCAAACGCCGCCGCAACAAGCTCAAGCGCCGCGTCGAGGAAGAGAAGCTGGGTCAGCGCGGCAAGGCCCTGGCAGAGACACTGGCTGGCCCTGGCACCAACGGCGTGCCTGAGGACATTTGGGAATCGGCCGACGCCATGTCGCCCGACGACTTCGAGAACTTCGAGGAAGCCGTCGTCGACCAAGCCACCGCCGCGCAGACGATCCAGGAGCTCGAGGCCGAGATCATCATCCTCGAAGCCTTGGAGGAGCAGGCCCGTCAGGTTGTCCACTCCGGTCAGGACCGCAAGTGGGACGAGCTCTCCCGCCTGCTGCAGGACACGCCCGAGATGCATGACGCGGCGGGTCGGCAGCGCAAGCTGATCATCTTCACCGAGCACCGCGACACGCTCAACTACCTGGCCACCAAGATCCGCGGACTGATCGGCAGCGAAGAAGCCGTGGTGATGATCCACGGCGGCGTCAAGCGCGAAGAGCGCCGCAAAGTGCAGGAGATGTTCCGCAACGACCCCTCAGTGCGCGTGCTCGTCGCCACCGACGCTGCCGGCGAAGGCGTGAACCTGCAGAACGCCAACCTGATGGTCAACTACGA
>DAIMZU010000711.1:0-2011 GCA_036733845.1 Ramlibacter sp. | reverse complement strand
GAACACCAGCCGCTGCTGGCCATCTGCACCCTGGCCCGCCGCCGCGCGGACGGTGATGCTGCCGCGGGAGGTGAACTTCAGCGCATTGCCGCACAGGTTGAGCAGCACCTGGCGCACGCGGGTGGGGTCGACCACCACCCGGGCCGGCAGGTGCGGCTGGATCTCGAGCCGGAACTCCAGTCCCTTCTGCTGCGCCCGCAGGGCGAAGACGTCCTGCATCTGGTGCAGGAGGTGCAGGAGGTCGGTCTCGAGCAGCTCCAGCTGAACTTCGCCGGCTTCGATCTTCGCGAAGTCGAGCACGCCGTTGACCAGGGCCAGCAGGGAATCGGCGCAGCTGCCGATCATGCGGACGTACTCGCCGTCCTGGCCGGGCAGGTTGCGCTGGGCCAGCATGCGCGTCAGGCCGATGACCCCGTTGATCGGCGTGCGCACCTCATGACTGAGCGTGGACGCAAAGGCCGACTTGGCACGTACGGCCTGCTCCGCTTTCGCGAGCGCAGCCACAAGCTGCTGCTCCTGGTGGTGCTGGTGGGTCACGTGCTTGCTCGTGCCGACGACGCGCAGCGCACGCCCGGCCGCGTCGCGCTCGACGACCTCGCCTTCGGTGCTGATCCAGAGCGGATGTCCGTCGGGTCCGCGAACATCGTGCTTGAGCGACATGCGAGCATCCTGCCCCTTGAGCAGTCGCACCAGCGCGCCGTTGAATTCTGCGACGCCCTCGGGTGAGGTCAACTCGCACAGGTAGCCGATGGGCACCGTTCGCCCCTGCAATGCAGGGTAGAACAGGGCCGCCCACTCGTCGGACACCCAGAGCCGGTCATTGACCGGGTCGTAGTCCCAGAACCCCAGCTCGCCGGCGTGCAGGGCCATGTGCAGGCGGTCGCGGTACGCCCGGTCGCTCTCGCGCAGCAGCAGCACCCGGACGACGCTTTGCGCGGCGTTGCTGAGGAATTCGCGGTGGATGTCGCTGAGTTTGCCCGGCTTGTCGTCGATGAGGCAGAGCGTTCCAATGCACTCGCCCCCGGGCATCGTCAATGGAGCGCCCGCGTAATGGACCACGTGGGGCGCTCCGGTCACCAGCGGGTTGTCCAGAAATCGTGGGTCCGCGAAGGCATCGGGAACTTCGAAGATTCCCTCGTGCCCCTGGGCCACCGCATACCCGCAAAAGGAGATGTCCCGGGATGTCTGCGCGCCTTGCGGCAGCCCGACGGCCGACTTGAACCACTGCCGGTCCGCGTCCACGAGCGAAATCAGCGCGATGGGCATCCCCGTCACACTGGCCGCCATCCGGGTGAACGCATCCAGCACCTCCTCGGCTTCAGTGTCGAGGAGCCCCATGGCGCGAAGCTTGCGCAGGCGCTGTTCTTCGTTTTCGGGAAGTGCGGGGAATTTCATGGGAGGGGACTCCGCCTGTTGTCGTTCAGTCATCGGCAGGCGTGGCCACGACTGGTGTGGGGAGTTATTGACGAGCTGCGGCCGGCGGTTCCGCAGGGCAGCGAGCGGCAACACGATTGATCACGCGGCCACCCGCAGCAGTTGATGAGCCACCATGGCCTTGACTTCCGCGGAGAGCGACTGCGCGGCCGCTGCCGAAGCATCGTCTGCACGCCTCGCAAGTGCCGCATCCAGCAGGCGGTGTGCGCTGGTCAGCCCGAGCAGCTTGCAGGTTGCTTCCAGCCGGACCAGCCAGCGCCGGCGGTCGAGCGCGGAGATCGCATCGGCCGCGTCCCCCAGAGCTCGTGCGTCGGCTTCCAGCAGGCGGAGCAAACGGGCCAGGCCTTCCGGGGCCTGCGACAGGCGCCTGCAACTCTGCCCCGGGTCTTCTGCGACCCACCGGTGCTCGTGCAATGCCTGCGCCAGGCGCATGCGCGTATCCACCGCGTTGAAGGGCTTGACGATGAAGCCCGACGCACCGCCGCGGATCGCCGCGAGAACGGTGCCGGAGTCGGAGGAGCCGGTGATCATGATGACGGGCACCCGCATGAGGACGATGTCCTGCTGCATGTACTGC
>DAIMZU010000710.1:0-2016 GCA_036733845.1 Ramlibacter sp. | reverse complement strand
GGCCTCGGCCTCAGCCTGGATGCCCATGTACTCCTTGCCGCGATGGCTCATTTCCATGACGGACATGCCGCTGCCGTGCCAGTCGAGCATCTCGTCGGCGGCCTGGCGCAGAACCGCCTCGGGCAAGGTGGCCGGGCCGGCACTGAAATTGAACACGCGGGACATCGGGACAGGACCTCCGGAGACGAAAACGTAGCGTGGATTGTCTCACCCGCCGGGTGCGACCGTCACTTCGGCCGAGCCTGCACCGGCTTCGCGGATGCGCTGCTCGAACGCGCGCAGCCGCTTGAACACGGACATCAGCTCGACGATGGTGCCCCAGCTCAGGACCAGGAACTGGAACGAGCCCTCCACCCGGTCGAAGGCGCGCGTGATCTGCTGCATCACGCCCAGAGTGATCACCCCCGCGACGACGGTCGGCGCCAGGGCGATCAGCGGAATCAGGACCGAGAACTGCAGGTACGACCACTTGGCCACGTCGAAGTAGAGGTAGTGGAAGAACAGCCGGAAGTAGTTGCGCCGCACGTCCGAGAACAGCCGGCCGGCGACCGGCGCGCTGGCACGCGCCGCGTCGTCCTCGCCATACACCAGCTCCTTGCGATAGGCCGCCTCGACGCGCTGGTTCTGGAACTCGAGCCCCGGCAGCTTGAAGCCCACCACGGCCAGCAGCACGGTGCCGAACAGGGCCGACATGATCGCCACCCACACCAGCGCGTGCGGCACCGGTCCGAGCCAGGGCAGCTCGGTCACCTTGGCAGACAGCGTCCACAGGATGGGAAGGAAGGCGGCCAGGGTCATGAGGCTGCGCATGAACTCGACACCCAGGCCTTCCATGATGCGGGCGAAGCGCATCGTGTCCTCCTGCACCCGCTGCGCGGCGCCTTCGATGTGCCGCACCTTGTCCCAGTGCGCCATGTAGTAGTCGTTCATCGCGGTACGCCACCGGAAGATGAAGTGCTTGATGAAGAACTCCAGCACCACGGCAATCGTCACGTACAGCATCGCGATGCGCAGGAAGGTCTGCAGTTGCGCGAAGAAGTCGGGCAAGGTCACGGTGCCGGGCTTGCTCAGCGCGGCCTGCACGATGTCATAGAAACTGCCGAACCACTCGTTGATCTGCACGTCCAGCCCCACCCGGTACCAGGTGGCATAAAGGATGAGTGCGGAGCCCAGCAGCGACCAGGGCCACCACTGCCGGGACATGAAGAAGGATCGGAACATGGATTGCTGGCCTCCGCGGGAAAGGGTTCGTTCAGGTGAACCGGCCATCGTATCGCGCACCCCGGCTGTCGGCAGGCGCCCACAGACGCCAGGGGGTGGTTCCGACGCCGGGGCCCCGCCCCCGCGTCAAGGATGAGGGCATCGGAAACACCCCCACGCCGAGGAACCCCCATGGACATGAATGACTACACCCACCGCAAGGACCTGAAGCACCTCTGGTCGCTGATCCAGGACATCCGTTTCGGCATGCTGGCCCACCGGCACGCTGACGGCGGCCTGCACGCGCACCCGCTGACCACGCAGAACAAGTCCCTCGACGACGGCATGCTGTACTTCTTCGTGAACAAGTCCACTGAAGTCGGGCGCCGGCTGCAGCTGGACGGCGATGTGTGCGTCGCCTATAGCGACCCGCAGAAGGACCATTACGTATCGGTCACCGGGCATGCCACGTTGAACGAGGACCGCGCGAAGAAGGAGAGCCTGTTCAACGCGATGACCAAGGCCTGGTTCCCGGGCGGCGTCGATGATCCGAACCTCGAGCTCGTCCAGGTCCGCATCACCCACGCGGAATACTGGGACGTGAAGGAAAGCAAGATCACCCAGCTGGTCAAGATGGGACGCGCCGCGATCACCGGCCACCAGCCGCAGATGGGCGAGCACAAGGAAGTGCACTTCAGCTGATCACGGGCTCAACGGGCCCCTGGCCCGCAGGCAATCCCGTAGGATACCGGTGAGGCCAGCGCGGCAACCGTCGCGCCCTCCCCCTGAACCCGGGAGACCTGCGTGGCAGCTAAG
>DAIMZU010000709.1:0-2018 GCA_036733845.1 Ramlibacter sp. | reverse complement strand
GGACAGGGGCTTGAGCGAGTCCATGAAAGGCATGAGGTCGGGTTCGTAGCGGCCCGCGAACGGGTTCTCCATCACCACCGCGGCCACCGCGATGCGCAGCGGCCGCTCCGGCGGGCGGCCGCCTTCGTGGTGGATGGTCTCCTGCAGCAGCACGGATTTGCGGATCTTGTGTTCCATGGGGGGTCTCTTGCCGAAGGTGAGGGTCATTGCCGCCACTGGGGCGGGTCGCCATTGAGGACGGCACCAACAAGCTGGCCGGTGTGGGCGATGTGCCCGCGCAGCATGTCGATGGCTTTGTCGGTATCGCGGGAGATCACCGCGCCCATCAGCGCCTGGTGCTCGTCGTGCTTGCGCCGGGGGGCCTGGCGGTTCCTGGCGGCCCAGCGGCGGTAGTGCTCGGCCCGGTCGAAGAGCACGTCGACCAGGTCGAGCAGGATGTCGGAGGTGCAGGCGGCGTACAGGCTGAGGTGGAAGGCCCGGTGGCGCCCGGACCAGTCGTCATCCAGGGAGCGCGGTCCCTCGCCGAGGCGGCGCTCCGCCAGTCCGAGCGAATGCGCCGCGGCCACGATGCCGGCCTCCCACGCATCGTCGCCATGGGCGATCGCATCGCGCAGGGCCTCGCACTCGACCAGCAGGCGCACGCGGACCAGGTCGTCAACGCCTTCGGGGGTGAGCCGCGCCACGCGGAATCCCCGGTTTTCCAGCGTGCTGACCATGCCCTGCTCGGCCAGGCGGTTGAGCGCCTCGCGCACCGGGCTGCTGCTGGCGGCGAAGCGGCGGGTGAGCTCTTCGACGCGCAGCCGTTCGCCGGGTTCGAACTCGCACCGCACGATGGCCTGGCGCAGCTGCCGGTAGACCAGCTCGGCCAGGGGCAGATCGGGTTCGCTGGCGGTGGTGGTAGCGGATTTCACGCCGCGATTGTGCCTGACGTTTTATGCCCAACCTCAGTGTTTACGCCTATTCCGATTTTTGTGCACAAAACATACCCTGCGCCCACATTCACGAAAGATCCGACCATGAAGTTCGTTTCGTACGCCCATTCCGGGCAAGAAGGCTGGGGTGCCGTGCAAGGGGACCGCATCATCCCCCTCGCGGCGGCCACGGGCTGCGCCGACCTGGCCAGCTTCATCGCAAGCGATGCCTATGCGCGCCGCGAACAACTCGCGGCCGCTGGGCAAGCCACGCTGGCGATGTCCGATGTCACGTTGCTGCCAGTGATCCCGCGACCGGAAAAAATCGTCTGCGCGGTCCGCAACTACATGGACCACCACCAGGAGGTGCTTGCCGCAGGCATGCACCGCGAACTGTCGGAGCAGCCGCCGATTTTCCTGCGCGTGTGGCGTTCGCAAGTGGCCCACGGCCAGCCCATCGTCCGCCCGCACGTGTCCGAGTCCCTCGACTGGGAGGGCGAACTGGCGGTCATCATCGGCAAGCCCGGCCGGGACATTGCCGAGGACCGCGCCTGGGAGCACGTGGCCGGTTACTCCATCTACAACGACGCGAGCGTGCGTGAGTGGCAGTTCCATGCCAAGCAGATCGCCTCGGGCAAGAACTTCGAGGGCACCGGCGCCTTCGGTCCCTGGATGGTCACCGCCGACGAGATCGCACCTGGCGCAGCGCTCAAGCTGAGCACTCGCCTCAACGGCGAAGTGGTGCAGGACAGCCATACCGGTCACATGATCTTTTCAGTGCCCAAGCTGATCAGCTATGCCTCGACCATCTTCACCCTGGTGCCGGGCGACGTCATTGTCACCGGCACGCCGGCCGGCGTAGGCTGGAGCCGCAAGCCGCCTCGCTTCATGAAACCGGGTGACGTGGTCGAGGTGGAAATCGAGCGCATCGGCGTCCTGCGCAACCCGATCGTCGCGCAGGCCTGAGCGAAATCACACAACAGCAAGGAGACAAGCATGCATCGTCGAGACTTCATGATGGGCGGCGCCGGCGCGCTGCTGGCCGGCGCGCTGCCGTCTGCCCTGGCCCAGGCCTGGCCCGAGCGCCCGATCCGGGCGGTGCAGGGT
>DAIMZU010000708.1:0-2021 GCA_036733845.1 Ramlibacter sp. | reverse complement strand
CCACTTCTTCAACCGGGGCGACTCCCCCGGCATGCTGCGCATCGCGCTGTCGGCGGCGGACGCCGCCGCCGACGTGCCCTACCTGCACGGCATGCTCGCCTTCGCCTGGGAGCAGTGCCATGCGCTGGAGCAGGCCGAAGCCTGCGCCCGGCGCGCGCTGGCCCTGCGCGACAAGGAGCCGTGGGCCCAGCACGCGCTGGCGCACGTCATGCTCACGCAGGGGCGGCTGCACGAAGGGCATGCCTTTCTCGCTGGCGTGAGCGGCACCTGGACGGGCCTGAACTCCTTCATGGTCACGCACAACTGGTGGCACCAGGCGCTGTTCGCCCTGGAACTCGACGACATCGACGAAGCGCTCGCGCTGTACGACCAGCGCGTCTGGGGGGTCGAGAAGGCCTACACGCAGGACCAGGTGAACGCGGTGTCCCTGCTCGCCCGCATCGAACTGGCGGGCGGCAACGCGGGGGCGCGCTGGGACGAACTTGCCGGCTGGCTCGCGGATCGCACCCAGGACCAGGTGCTGCCCTTCCTCGACCTGCAGTACCTCTACGGCCTCGCGCGGGCCGGACGTGCCGAGGCGGACGTCCTCGCGACGAACCTGGAACGGCAGGCCTCGAACGCAGGGGGCGTGTGGCGCGATGTCTGCCTTCCTGCCGCGCACGGGCTGCTCGCGCATGCGCGCGGCGACTGGGCGCGGGCGGTGGACGGCCTCGCGCGGGCGCTGCCGCGCATGGCCGAGATCGGCGGCAGCCATGCACAGCGCGACCTGTTCGAGCAGATCCACCTCGACGCCCTCCTGCGCGCGGGCAGACGCCCGGGCGCGCAGCACCTGCTGCAGCAGCGGCTGCGCGCCGCGCCGGAGTCGCGCCGGCTGGCCCGGCAGGCGCGTGCGCTCTACGCGTCCCTCGGGCTGGACGCTGCGGTCCCGGTGTTCCTGGCTACGCGGGGAAGCGCCACGTGAGCGTCACGCTGGTGCTGGTGCCCGGATTGGCCGGCGACGAGACCCTGTGGCGCTCGCAGCTGGATGCGCTGGCACCCTGGCAGCCGCGGGTGAGCACCGTCCACATGCGCGAGTCGACCATCGAGGGCATGGCCGCCGCCTTGCTGAATGAGCACGCCGGCAACCTGGTGCTGTGCGGCGCGTCGATGGGCGGCATGGTGGCCATGGAAGCGGCCCGCCAGGCGCCCGGACGCATCCTGGGGCTGGCGCTGCTGGGCACCAGCGCCGCACCCGAGTCGCCGCAGATGCGCGAACTGCGCGAGGCGGCGATCGAGCTCTTCGAGCGCGGCGAGGTGGTGCAGGTGATCGAGCCCAACATCGCCTACGCCTTCCACCCCGACCACGCGGCACAGCCCGCCCTGGTGGCCGACTACATGGACTTCGTGCTGCGCGCCGGCGCGCAGCAACTCGCGCGGCAGAACCGGGCGCTGATCTCGCGTCCAGATGCCCGCCGCCATCTTGCGATGCTGCGCTGCCCCGTGCTGGTGATGTGCGGCGAAGACGACCGGCTGACCCCACCGGAATGTTCGCGCGAGATCCTGGGGCTGGTGCCGCACGCGCGGCTTCGACTGCTGGCGCGCTGCGGGCACATGCTCACGATGGAGCGCCCGCACCAGGTCAATGCGGCGCTGCAGGCGTGGCTGCAGGAGATCCGCCCAGGCTCCGGACCTTCTCCATGAGCCGCTGCTGCACCGTCGAGGAAACGAACTTGTGCACTTCGCCGCCGAGTACGGCGATCTCCCGCACGAAGGTGCTGCTGATGAACTGGTACTTGTCGCTGGGCGTGAGGAACACTGTCTCCACCTCGGGCATGAGGCTGCGGTTCATGCCGGCCAGCTGGAACTCATAGTCGAAGTCGGTCACCGCGCGCAGGCCGCGCACCATGGCCTTGCCGCCGCGGGCGACCACGAAGTCGCGTAGCAGGCCGGAGAAGCTGGCCACCTCGACGTCCGGGTAGCCCTGGACCACCTCGCGCGCCATCTCGATGCGCTCCTGGAGCGTGAACATCGCCTTCTTGTGG
>DAIMZU010000707.1:0-2025 GCA_036733845.1 Ramlibacter sp. | reverse complement strand
GCATCTGTTCGTCCGCCCCTTCCACTGGCGCCAAGGCCTGTTAAGCTGCCATCCATCTCGATGGAGCAGCCATGAGCGACGCACAAACCTCTGCATTCGGGCGCTTCGTGCCCGGCTTCGATTTCCTGCAGAACCTCGCCAAGGGGGCGAGCGATGCCATGCCGCAGGTGCCGGGCCTGTCCAACTGGATCGCGCCCACCCTGAGCATCGAGGAGGTCGACAAGCGCATCTCCGAATTGCGCGCGGTGCAGTTCTGGCTCGAGCAGAACGGCAGGGCGCTGGCTGCCACGGTCCAGGCCCTCGAAGTGCAGAAGATGACCCTGGCCACGCTGCAGGGCATGGACGTGTCCCTGTCCGAACTGGCCGACTCCATGCGCGTCCGTCCGGCCCCGGCGTCCGCAGCGGCCCCGCAGGAGCCGGCAGCGGCCCCCGCCGAGCCGTCCGGCGAGCCGCCCGCGGCTGGCAAATCCGCCGGCCAGGAGGGTAGCCAGGCCACCGCTGGCGTCATCGATCCCGTCCAGTGGTGGACGGCGCTCACCCAGCAGTTCCAGCAGATCGCCGCGAACGCCCTGCAGGAAACCGCTGCCAGGGGCGGTCCCTTCGAGGCAGGACGCCAGGTGGCGGAGTCCATGATGGCAAAGGCCTCGCAGGCCGGCGACGGGTCTGCGGCTGCCAAGCCTAGCAAGACGGCAGCCCCGCAGCGCGCAGCCCGCAAGCGGGCGCCCGCCAAGTCCGCGGCGCGCAAGGCATCCACCCCCCGCAAGGCGCCTGGCGCCCGGTAGGGCCGCCCATGTCCCTGTTTCCCTTCGGCCATGCCACGCATCCGCAGTGGCCGATGGCCGCCGGCCTGGTGCTGGCGCAACTGCGTGCGCAGATGGCGCGGCCCGAATACGCCCAGGCGCCCACCCTCGGGCTGCTCTACATCACCGATCACTACGCCGCCCAGGCCCGGGACATCCTCGACCACCTGTCGGCCGAACTCCCCGAAGTGACCGACTGGGCGGGCTGTGTCGGGGTCGGCGTGTGCTCGAGCAACGTCGAGTACTTCGACGAGCCCGGCCTCGCGCTCATGCTCTGTGGCGTGCCGCCTCACCAATACCGGGTGTTCTCGGGCGTGGCGCCGCTGGGCACGGGCGAAGGCATCGCTTTCGAGCCGCACACTGCGCTCGTGCATGCCGATGGCTCCACGCCCGAGCTGGCCGAACTCATCGCCGAGGTGGCCGGCCGCACCGTGACGGGCTATCTCTTTGGCGGGCTCGCATCCAGTCGTCACCAGACCGTGCAGTTCGCGGTCGGCGGCAACGGCAACATCCGGGGACAGGGCGCTGCGTCAGGCGTGTTCTCCGGTGGGCTGTCGGGCGTGGCTTTCGGGGAGGAGGTGGCGCTCGTCTCGCGCGTCACGCAGGGCTGCCAGCCGCTGGGCCCCGCGCGTGAGATCACCCAGGCCGAGCGCAACCTCATCCTTTCCATCGACGGCGAGCCCGCGCTCGACCTGCTGCTGCGCCAGCTGGACGTCTCGCTCGAGGAGCCACTCGAAGCCATGGCCGCGTTGCGCGCGACGCTCGTGGGACTGACCTCGCCGGGACAGGCGGCGGTCGGCCGCACCGGCGCCTTCGGCGCCGACGTGCGGGTGCGCCACATCATCGGCATCGACCCCGGCCGCCGCGGCGTGGCCGTCGCCGAGCATGTCGAGGCCGGCATGCCCATGGCCTTCTGCCAGCGCAACGCCCGGGCCGCGCGCGCCGACCTCATGCGCATCTGCGCCGAAATCCGCGAGGAACTGGAGCCGCAGGAGACCAGCCTTCCGGTGGCCAGCGCACTCGCGGGCCACGGCGCGGACGCGGCGCCGCATCCTGCCCGCCGCATTGCCGGCGCGGTCTACGTCAGCTGTGCCGGACGGGGCGGCCCGCATTTCGGCGGGCCCAGCGCCGAAATGCAGATCGTGCGGCACGCGCTCGGCGACGTTCCGCTGGTCGGATTCTTCGCGGGTGGCGAAATCGCCCGACATCACCTGTACGGCTACAC
>DAIMZU010000706.1:0-2027 GCA_036733845.1 Ramlibacter sp. | reverse complement strand
ATGCAGGACCTGCTCGGGGGCCAGATCCAGCTCGTGTTCACGAGCCTGCCGTCGGCGGCCGGGCAGATCCGCCAGGGCACCTTGCAGCCGCTGGCAGTCACCAGCGCCAGGCGGGCGGCGTCGTTCCCCAATATCCCGACGATCGCCGAGGCCGGCTTCCGCGACTTCGACGTGAACCCCTGGTTCGGCTTGTTCGCTCCGGCCAAGGTGCCACCGGCCATCGTGCAGCGCATCAACGCCGACGTGAATGCCGCGCTTCGCTCACCCGACATCGTCGAGAAGTTCACCGCCCAGGGCGCCGAGCCCTACATCACGGAACCGGCGCAGTTCGCCCGCGTGCTCCGGCAGGACATCGAGAAGTGGGGCCGGGTGGTCAAGGAAACCGGCGCCAGTCTCGACTGAGCGCCTCAAGGAGTCATGAAATGAGTGGATCGACTGTCTACCTCAAGGTCAACCGCGTGCCGCCCGAGACCGTCGAGCGGGCGCGGTCGGTCACCGTCGCCGACATGCACGAGGCCATGGGGCCGGTCGGGCGAACGACCCTGATGGGGCCGCGCATGCGCGCGCTGCTGCCAGGCGCGCGGATCGCCGGGCCTGCGGTCACGGCGTTTTGCTGGCCCGGCGACAACCTGATGATGCATCGTGCACTATACTTGGCCCAGCCGGGCGACGTGCTGGTGATCGTTTCCCGCTCCGAGCTGTCCGGGGCCCAGTGGGGTGACCTCGCGACGCGGTACGCGCGGCAGAAGGGCCTCGCCGGCGTGGTGGTGCAGGGCTGCGTGCGCGACATCGACCAGGTCCGGGAACTGGGCTTTCCCGTGTGGGCGACGCACATCTGGCCCATCCATCCGGAAAAGTCCGGGCACGGCAGCGTGAACGCGCCCGTGGTCTGCGAGGGCGTCGAAGTGCGTCCAGGGGACCTGGTCGTGGCTGACGGCGACGGTGTCGTCGTGGTGCCGCGCGCCGACGCCGACCGCGTCATCACCGCGGCCGAGGCGCGCATGCGCAAGGAAGACCAGGCCGCCGAGGCGGTCAAGGGCGGGGCAGCCGTCTGGGACCTGAGTGGCGCTTCGGCGATGTACGCGAAGCTGGATGTGCGCGAAGTCGACGGCGCGTTCGACGACTGACTATCCGGCCCCGAGACATCGGGTCCCGAGTTTTGCAAGTGATCCATTGACAACCGAAGGAGACAAGACATGACCTCACGAATGACCCGGCGCACGTTTACCCTGGCCGCCATGTCCGCCGCCGCGGGCGCCGCCTCCGCGCAATCGGCTGCGGGCTTCCCCAGCCGCAGGGTGACCATCATCGTCGCCGCCGCTGCGGGCAGCAGCCCGGATTCGATCGGGCGGACCTTGTCGACCAAGCTCACCGACATGTGGAAGCACCCGGTCGTCGTGGAGAACGTCGTCGGCCTCGGAGGCATCACCGGCACCGAGCGCCTGGTGCGCCAACCAGCGGACGGCTACACCATTGCGGTCAGCACCATCGGTGCGGTGGCCGTGAGCGGGGCACTCATGAAGATGCCCTATGACCCCGAGAAGGACCTTGAGCCGATCATCCAGATCATGGCCATGCCGAACCTCATGGTGGTGCACCCGAGCGTTCCGGTCAAAGACCTGCGCGAGCTCATTGCCTACGTCAAGCAGAACCCCGGCAAGCTGCGCTACGGCCACCCCGGCTCGGGCACCACCCCCCACCTGGCGGGTGAACTGCTGAACCAGCTCGCGGGGGTGAAGATCCAAGGCATTCCGTACAAGTCCAGTGCGCAGATGATGACCGACCTGCTGGCCGGCCATTACGAGATCCTGTTCCACAACAGCTCGGTCGTGCTGCCCCATGCGCGCGCCGGCAGCGCGCGGCTGCTGGGCATCACGAGTCCGCAGCGCGCCCCCGCGCTGCCGGACGTGCCGACTGTGGCCGAGGCGGGCGGGCTTCCGGGCTTCGCCGTCAGTGCCTGGTTCGGTCTCTATGCACCCGCGGGCACGCCTGCCGACATCGTCAACAAGATCAACGCGGACGTGGGC
>DAIMZU010000705.1:0-2027 GCA_036733845.1 Ramlibacter sp. | reverse complement strand
CGAAGATGTTGGGCGTGGACAGTTCCACCGTCGTCGGCAGGTTCACGATGCACTTGCGCTGCGGCGTCGGCTGCCAGACCTCGGTGACCGCGTCCACCACCCGCTTGGCGAAGGCGAGTTCGGTGCCCGAGAACATCTCGGGCGAGTACTGGAAGACGAAGTCGGTCGCCGGCTGCGCGGCGGCGAGTTGCCTGAAAAGGCGCGCGTTCCGGGTCGCAAGCTCGACGATGCCGTCCTCGTCGAGGCCCAGCACCACCTTGCGCATCACCGGTGCGGTCGCGTTGTACAGGTGCACGATGGCGCGGCGTGCGCCCCGCAGCGCCTCGAAGGTGCGCTGGATCAGGGGCTCGCGCGCCTGCGTGAGCACCTGGATGGTCACGTCCGCCGGAATGCGGTTTTCCTCGATGAGCTTGCGCAGGAAGTCGTACTCGACCTGCGACGCCGAAGGAAAGCCGACCTCGATCTCCTTGAAGCCGATGCGCACCAGCGTCTCGAACATGCGCAGCTTGCGCTCCACGTCCATCGGCTCGATCAGGGCCTGGTTGCCGTCGCGCAGGTCGACGCTGCACCATACCGGCGGCCGCGTGATGACGGCGTCGGGCCAGGTGCGGTCCGCGAGGCGCACGGGAGCGAAGGGGCGGTACTTGCTGGCGGGATTCTTCAACAGGGTCATGGTGAAAGCGCTCGGGAGGGTGGACCAGCAGCCCGGAAAAACAAAAACGGCCCGCTGCTGGTGCAAACGGGCCGTGAGTGGGGTGTGCGCGTGCGCTACCGTCTCCGCCCGTGGGGGAGTAGCAGTAGGGCCAGCGACAGGCGGTTCATGCGAAGCAATGTATCACAGCCGCCGGGGACGGGCAAAACCAGGGGATCTCCGCCAGGCGGCGCACGCGGATATCCGTCCTCAGCGGTGCAGGCCGCGCTCGTCGGGCTCGTCCGTGGACGTGCTGATGACGCTGGTCTGGATGCCCTTGGCGCGGCGCCATGCGTACACCACATAGCCGGACAGGCCGTACAGCACGAAGAGCGCGAAGAGGACCACGGGCGGATCGATGTTGATCACCGCGATGCCCAGGGCGATCAGCACGATCGCGGCGAAGGGCACCGAACGCTTCATGGAGATGTCCTTGAAGCTGTAGAACGGCACGTTGGTGACCATGGTCAGGCCGGCGTACAGCGCGAGCGCGAACATGAACCAGCGCAGCTCCTGCCCGTCATAGCCGTAGTCGGTCGCGAGCCAGATGAAGCCGGTGACCAGCGCCGCGGCCGCCGGCGATGGCAATCCCTGGAACCAGCGCTTGTCGACCACGCCGGTGTTGACGTTGAACCGGGCCAGCCGAAGCGCTGCGCAGGCACAGTAGACGAAGGCCGCGATCCAGCCCCAGCGTCCCATCCCGTTGAGCGCCCACTCGTAGGCCACCAGTGCGGGGGCGGCGCCGAAGGACACCATGTCCGACAGCGAGTCCATCTGCTCGCCGAACGCGCTCTGGGTATTGGTCATGCGCGCGACGCGCCCGTCCAGGCTGTCGAGCACCATGGCGCTGAACACACCCACCGCCGCCAGGTCGAAGCGGCCGTTCATCGCCATGACGACCGCGTAGAACCCGCCGAACAGGCCGGCGAGCGTGAACAGGTTGGGAAGGATGTAGATGCCCTTGCGGCGCTTGCGCAGCACCACGGCATCGGGCGCGCTGGCCTGGGTGTCGGATCCGTCATGCATGGGGCGGAGTGTAACCATGCGGCCGACATCGCCCCGCGAAAGCGTCACCGCCACCCCGCGATGCCGTCACCCCCGCGCAGGCGGGCGCCCCAGGAGCGCGGTGGCGCCGGAGCGTGTGACGTTGCTGCTCGCGGCGACCTCGCTTCTGGGTCCCCGCTTTCGCGGGGATGACGGGAAGGGTCACTGCCCGTCGGTCGAGATCTCTTCCGGCTCGGCGCGCTGGCGGCCCTCTTTCCTGGGCAGCGGCTGGATGTCCAGCACGACCTCGTCCTTCTCGTCGAGGTCGACCGTCAGACGGCCGCCCTCGGTG
>DAIMZU010000704.1:0-2038 GCA_036733845.1 Ramlibacter sp. | reverse complement strand
CTTGAGGGGGTAGTGGCGAAAGCTGTGCGAGTTCGAGTCTCGCCGACGGCACCAACACATGTAAGGCCACCGGCCTCGCCCGGTGGGCCCTGAAAAAGCCGACCAGAGCGCCGAGATGTCCTTAGACCAGTACCTCCCTGTCCTCCTGTTCATCCTGGTGGGGATCGGCGTGGGCATCGTCCCCCAGCTGCTCGGCTGGGCGCTGTCTCGCGGCATCGGCTTCGACCGGCCCGACGCGGCCAAGAACTCCCCCTACGAGTGCGGCTTCGAGGCCTTCGAGGACGCGCGCATGAAGTTCGACGTGCGCTACTACCTCGTGGCCATCCTGTTCATCCTGTTCGACCTGGAGATCGCGTTCCTCTTCCCGTGGGCAGTCGCCCTCGGCGAGATCGGGGCGGTTGGCTTCTGGTCGATGATGGTTTTCCTGGCAATCCTGGTCGTGGGCTTCGTCTACGAGTGGAAGAAGGGCGCCCTCGACTGGGAGTGATCTCCCGGGCCGAGGCCCATCCCCTTCGACACGGCCGCGAGCCCGGCCCGGCAAGGCTCAAGGATTCATTGCAATGGCAAACGAAGGCATTCTCGACAAGGGTGTCGTGACCACGACCGTGGACACGGTGATCAACTGGGCCAAGACCGGCTCGCTGTGGCCGATGACGTTCGGCCTGGCCTGCTGCGCGGTCGAAATGATGCACGCGGGCGCAGCCCGCTACGACATCGACCGCTTCGGCATGCTGTTCCGTCCCAGCCCCCGCCAGTCCGACCTGATGATCGTCGCCGGCACCCTGTGCAACAAGATGGCTCCGGCCCTGCGCAAGGTCTACGACCAGATGCCCGAGCCGCGCTGGGTGCTGTCCATGGGCACCTGTGCCAACGGCGGCGGCTACTACCACTACAGCTATTCGGTGGTGCGTGGCTGCGACCGCATCGTGCCGGTCGACGTGTACGTGCCCGGCTGCCCGCCGACAGCCGAGGCCCTGCTGTACGGGATCATCCAGTTGCAGCAGAAGATCCGCCGCACCCAGACCATCGCCCGCGCCTGAAGGACCACCGATGACGAACAGCGCTTTCGCCGTGGACCCGGCCGCTCTCAAGGACACCCTGGCCGCTGCGCTCGGCGACCTGGCCAGGCGCATCGACCTCGCGCTCGGCGAAGTCACTGTGCTGGTCAAGCCCGCCGACTACCTGCGCGCCGCCGAGGTGCTGCGCGACACCCCGGGCTGCCAGTTCGAGCAGCTGATCGACCTGTGCGGCCTCGACTACTCCGAGTACCGCAACGGTGCCTGGGACGGCCCGCGGTATGCGGTCGTCGTGCACCTGCTGTCGCTCACCCTGAACCAGCGCGTGCGCATGAAGGTCTTCCTCTCGGATGACGAGATGCCGGTCATCCCCTCGGTCACCCCGCTGTGGAACTCCGCCAACTGGTTCGAGCGCGAGGCCTTCGACCTGTTCGGCATCATCTTCGACGGCCACGAGGACCTGCGCCGCATCCTGACCGACTACGGCTTCATCGGCCATCCCTTCCGCAAGGACTTCCCGGTGTCCGGCCACGTCGAGATGCGCTACGACGCCGAGCGCCAGCGCGTCATCTACCAGCCCGTCACCATCGAACCCCGCGAGATCACGCCGCGGATCATCCGGGAAGACAACTACGGGGAGCTGCACTGAAATGCGGGAGCGGACAACCGGACGCAAAGGGGATGCAAAGGCCGCCAGGGAGAATCATCCAATGATGGTTCCCCTTTGCGTCCTTTGCGAATCCTTTGCGACCTTTGCGTTCGTCTTTTCCCCTGCAGCAGGCGAAATCCGACATGGCTGAAATCAAGAACTACACCCTCAACTTCGGTCCGCAGCATCCGGCGGCGCACGGCGTGCTGCGGCTGGTGCTCGAGCTCGATGGCGAGGTGATCCAGCGGGCCGACCCGCACATCGGGCTGCTGCACCGGGCCACCGAGAAGCTGGCCGAGACCCGTACCTACATCCAGTCGCTGCCCTACATGGACCGCCTGGACTACGTCTCGATGATGTGCAACGAGCACGC
>DAIMZU010000703.1:0-2039 GCA_036733845.1 Ramlibacter sp. | reverse complement strand
CGCACCAGGCAGACGACGGCGAACTCATGCCTGGGATGGTCCGCGAGATTCTCCTTCGCCCAACCGACGAAGTCGGCGACCTGTCGCATGTTGAAGGAGTCGTCAGCCAGTTCGGTGGCGATGGCGAGCAGGTGCTTCGCGCGCGGGTCGCCGCCCAGGTAGAGCGGATGCGTGAAGCCGGGGATCCGCTGCGCCCGCTGGTGCAGGCGCAGGGCCTTGTCGCGCAGCGCCGTCGCGGACGGCCTTGCGGTGAGGAACCGGTCCACGACCGCATAGTGCCCGGCGATCTCGGTCCCGGCGCTTGCGCAGATGCCCACGGCAATGCAGTCGAAAAGGTTCGCGCCTCCCGAGGCAGCCGCCCGGACGGCCAGGGTGCCCGGCGGCAGTTCGTGGTCCGCGAGGAGCACGAGCAGCGCGTTCACCGCGCGGATCCGCGCTGGCGTGGTTTCGCATCCGAAGGACCGGATCAGCGTCGAAGCGATCGATTCGGAGCGCTCCGGCAGCGTCAGCGCGCGGGCCGGGCCGACGCATCCCAGCGCTTGCGCCACGGCACAGATCAGCAAGCGCGCCTCTTGCACGACGCCCGCGTCCAGACCCCCACCGCCCGACATCCTGCGGCTGCGCTCCAACTGGAGAGCCAGCATCGCGAGCGATCCGTACACGCGGTGAGGATCGGTACCGTGCAGTATCCGCAAACCGGCCTCGCGGGCCAGTGCCTGGTCGCGCGGAGGGATTCTCCAGGCGCCGGCCCTCGCGACATCGAGAGGAGCGCCCCAGAGCAATTCGCAGACCCGCTCGAACGGAACGCCTTGCCGCGCGAGGTCGCAGGCCAAGTAGCCCCGGTAGGCTGGACCCGCCTCGGTGATTTCCGTGATACCGCTGCTGACGATGGGCGGCCCATGGTCCATCGCACCGGCTGCCGCCGCGGCATGGCCTGCACGGGCGGCCGCGCGCGCCATGACCCGTTCGATGTCCGAGCGGCTGTACAGGTGCGCCTTCGTTCCGGGCTGGGGCACGCTGCGGATGGCCCCCCTGCTCACATAGGCGTAGAGCGTCTGCGGGCGGACGCCCAGAAGGGCAAGACTGGCTTTCGCATCCAGGAAATCCGGCTGCCGGCACGACGTGGGATCGGGGCATGTGCTCATGTGGGCTCCGCGCGATTCCAGCGTTCGACGGCACGTAAATCCCGAAACCGCGCTATGTCTCCGTAGGTCTAATCATTAGGTCTCTAATTATCTCACAGGCTGCCAGGCAGAAGACGGCGGCACTGGCCCGGCGGGTTCCGGCGTGCGTTCCATGGGGCATCCATGCCACTCGCCTGTGGCGCGCGGGGTCCACTGGGTGGCATCGTCGACTCGTCGACCCACATCGAGACCGATGCGGCGCGGCTGGCCGCTCGGGCGCACTGCGCCGCGGCGGGACCGATGCATTTGAGGGATTGGGGAGAGCGTGGCACTGCCGCGAGGCGCGGTGCGCTTCCATGGCGCGCCGCACCCAGGGCGCGGCCATCGGCAGCGCGGGCTACGGTCTTGCGGATGACTGAGCGGCGCCTGTCCGCTTCGGATCATCCTGAATGCACTCGTCGCTCGCCAGGTTGTCGATGATCTTCAGCAGCGAGCGCCGCACGATGCTGATGTGGGCATCCGTCAGGGATCTGATGGCGAGCGCGTTGACCTCCTCGGCCAAGGGCACGAGCTTCGCCTTGAGGCGCTTGCCCGCCGGCGTCAGGAAAACGTAGATGCTCTTGCGGTTGTCGGGACGCTGCTTTCGCAGGACGTACCCGAGCTCCTCCATGGCCTTCAGGGCGATCGCCGTGGTGGGCGCCATCACACCGGCCTCCGCGCTCAGTTCTGCCTGGGTGAGCCCATCCTTCTCCCAGAGAATCCGCAGGAAGGTCCAATGGCCGAGTTGGACGTCGTGGCGCGCAAGACGGGTCTGCAGCGATCGAAGAAAGGAGCGCGTCGCGTCCTTCACCAGATGCGCTAAACGGTCGTCGGGAACGCCCTCATGCCAGTGCTGCAGCATACGGCTCGCTACCT
>DAIMZU010000702.1:0-2046 GCA_036733845.1 Ramlibacter sp. | reverse complement strand
GGAATGCGGCCTCCACGTGACCCCCGCCGCCGTTGCCGCCATCAGCCCCCTTTCCACCGCACCCACCGCATGAACGCACGCGTCGAACCCCAGCTGCTCGCCCTTCCGGGCAACCGCCACCTCGATGCCCTCGAGGAAGAGGCGATCTTCGTGCTGCGCGAGGTCGCGGCGGCCTTCGAGCGACCCACCCTGCTGTTCTCCGGCGGCAAGGACTCGCTGGTGCTGCTTCGCTGCGCCGAAAAAGCCTTCGGGCGCGGCCGCCTGCCCTACCCGCTCCTGATGATCGACACGGGTCACAACTTCCCCGAGGTGACCGCGTTCCGCGATCACCGCGCCGGTGAACTCGGCGCGCAGCTGATCGTGCGCAGCGTGGAAGACTCGATGAAGCGCGGCACCGTTCGCCTGGCCCACCCCGGTGAGTCGCGCAATGTCCACCAGTCCGTGACCCTGCTCGAAGCCATCGAGGAGTTCCGGTTCGACGCGCTCATCGGCGGTGCCCGGCGGGACGAGGAGAAAGCGCGCGCCAAGGAGCGCATCTTCTCGCACCGCGACAGTTTCGGCCAGTGGCAGCCCAAGGCCCAGCGCCCGGAGCTGTGGACGCTGTTCAACACGCGGCTGCAGCCCGGGGAGCACTTCCGGGTCTTTCCGATTTCCAACTGGACCGAACTGGACGTGTGGCAGTACATCGAGCGCGAAGCCATCGCGCTGCCCTTGATCTACTACGCGCATCCGCGCGAGGTGGTCGAACGCAAGGGCCTGCTCGTTCCGGTGACCGACCTCACGCCGCCGCGCGAGGGCGAACAGGTGGTCACCCGCACCGTGCGCTTTCGCACCGTGGGCGACATCACCTGCACTTGCCCTGTCGAGAGCCCCGCGGCGGATGCGGCCGAGGTGGTGCTGGAGACCCTCACCGCCGTGGTCAGCGAGCGCGGGGCGACGCGGATGGACGACAAGACCTCCGAGGCTTCCATGGAAAAGCGCAAGAAGGACGGATATTTCTGATGACGCAGACCACCCTGACCCAACCGGCGGCCGCCGCCCACGTGCCTGCCGCCGGCACCGGTGACCACGACACCGCCCTGCGCTTCATCACCTGCGGCAGCGTCGATGACGGCAAGAGCACGCTCATCGGCCGCCTGCTGGTCGACAGCCGCGCGGTGCTGGCCGACCAGCTGGCCAGCGTGTCCCGCGCGGGGGAGACCGACCTGGCGCTGCTGACCGATGGCCTGTCGGCCGAGCGCGAGCAGGGCATCACCATCGACGTGGCGTACCGCTACTTCGCCACGGCGAAGCGGAAGTTCATCATCGGTGACGCCCCCGGCCACGAGCAGTACACGCGCAACATGGTCACGGCCGCCTCCAGCGCCGACGCGGCCGTGGTGCTGGTCGACGCGACCAAGCTGCAGTGGCAGGACGCCGCGCTGGAGCTGCTGCCGCAAACGCGGCGGCACACCCTGCTGGTCAACCTGCTGCGGGTGCCGTCCATCGTCTTCGCCATCAACAAGCTCGACGCGGTAGCCGACCCCGCGCTCGCTTTCGCCCATATCCGGTCGGCCCTGGAGCGCTTCACGCAGGCCGCCGGCATCGTCGCGCGGACCACGCTTCCGATCTCCGCGCTCAGGGGCCACAACGTCGCGACGGCGACGCCGGGCTGGTGCGGCTACGACGGCCCCTCCCTGCTCGAACTGCTGGAGACACTCGAAGTCACCCCGCCGGACACCGCCACCCGCTTCGCCGTCCCGGTCCAGTGGGTCGAGAAGTTCCACGATTCGGCCACGACCCACCAGGGGCGCCGCGTGTTCTGGGGCCGGGTCGCGGCCGGCCGGATCGAGCCCGGGCAGGCCGTGAAGGTGCTGCCCAGCGGCCAGCAGGCCCGCGTGGCCCAGGTCCTCGATCACGTGCGGCAACCCCGCTCCGTGGGCGCCGGTCACAGCGCCGGCATCGTGCTCGACCGGGAGGTGGATGTCTCCCGCGGCGACTGGCTGCTGGCGCCGGATTCGGCAGAACCGTCCCGCGAGCTTTCCGCCACCGTGGCCTGGCTCGACG
>DAIMZU010000701.1:0-2051 GCA_036733845.1 Ramlibacter sp. | reverse complement strand
CTTCCAGCACAAGCCGGATTACCTGCTCAAGGTGCGCGGCATGTCCATGCGCGATGCCGGCATCATGGACGGCGACCTCCTTGCCGTGCAGGCCACGCGCGAGGCCAAGAACGGCCAGATCGTGGTGGCACGCCTGGGTGACGAGGTCACCGTCAAGCGGTTCCGCCGAAACAAGCACACCATCGAGCTCCACGCCGAAAACCC
The DNA here is from genome assembly GCA_036733845.1 of Ramlibacter sp. GTDB lineage: Bacteria > Pseudomonadota > Gammaproteobacteria > Burkholderiales > Burkholderiaceae_C > Ramlibacter. The sequence continues at coordinate 1,847 of DAIMZU010000701.1, read as the reverse complement.
CGACTACGCCACCATCGTGGTGCAGCCGGGCGAGCCCTTCGAAATCGAAGGCCTGGCCGTGGGCCTCATCCGGAACACCCTGCTCATGTAGCCGGCGCGTCCCCAGGCACCGGCGCATGGCCGCCGTGCCGCAAAGTTTGTCCCGGAGCAGTCCAGGTGGCGGGCGTATGGCATGGAGCCATCACCCTGGGCTGATCCTTGCCCATGCAATCCTGCCTGTGAACCCCTTCTGGAGATCGACATGGCAATCGCACTTCCCCTTTTCGGCCAGCTGTTGCTGCCTGTGCACCACGCGGTGCAGTGGCTCTCAGGCGCCAGTACCGCCGGCCCGTCGGCCGCCGCCGACGGCGTGCACACGGCCGTGGCACAGCGGCCACCCCTTCCCACCAGTGAGCCACGTGCACGTTCGCATGCACGCCCTTCGGTGGCCGGTCGCACCACGCGCCGCTGGAGTGGCCCCTTGCGCAGCGCCATGGGCACGCGGACCACGCGCGTGGTCCACATCACCGACGGGCGCAGCGCTCGCGGCGCCGCGGGCCGGCTGCTCATCTCCGGCCGGCTCGATGATGTCTTCGCCGAACTCGACCGGCTCGCACGCGATCACGACGCAGCCTCGGTCCTGCCGGCCTCGCCTGCACGCTGACGCGTTGCCGCCCCCTGCGGCGGCGCGCGGGCACAATGCGCACATGAATATTGTCATCCTCGACGACTACCAGGATGCCGTGCGCCGCCTGCCCTGCGCCGCCAAGCTCGATCCCTACCCCGCGAAAGTCTTCACCAACACCGTGAAGGGCATCGGCCAGCTTGCGGTGCGGCTGCGAGACGCCGACGTCATCGTCCTGATCCGGGAACGCACCCACATCACCCGGGCCCTGATCGAGAAGCTCCCGCGGCTCAAACTCATAGCACAGACCGGTCGCGTGGGCGGCCACATCGACCTCGCGGCCTGTACCGAGCGCGGCATCCTCGTGGCCGAAGGCGTCGGCTCACCGGTGGCGCCGGCCGAACTCACCTGGGCGCTCATCATGACCGCCATGCGCAGGCTGCCGCAGTACATCGGCAACCTCAAGCACGGCGCATGGCAGCAGTCCGGCATGAAAGCCGCCTCCATGCCCCCCAACTTCGGCATCGGCATGGTGCTGCGGGGCAAGACCTTGGGGCTGTGGGGCTACGGAAAGATCGGCCAGCTGGTGGCTGGCTACGGTCGCGCATTCGGCATGAACGTCATCGTCTGGGGCCGGGAGGGCTCGATCGAACGTGCGCGGGCCGACCGCCACGCGGTGGCCACGAGCCGCGAAGAGCTGTTCAGCACCAGCGACGTCCTCAGCGTCCACCTTCGCCTGAACGAAGCCACCGCCGGCATCGTTCGCCTCGAAGACCTCGGGCGCATGAAGCCGACCGCGCTGTTCGTCAATACCTCCCGGGCGGAACTGCTGGAGCAGGACGCGCTGATCGCTGCCCTGAACCGCGGACGCCCCGGCATGGCCGCCGTGGACGTCTTCGAGAGCGAACCCATCCTGCAGGGGCATGCACTGCTTCGCCTCGAGAACTGCATCTGCACGCCCCACATCGGGTACGTCGAGCAGGAAAGCTACGAGCTTTACTTCGGTGCCGCTTTCGACAACGTCGTCAACTTCATCGAAGGCCAGCCGACGAACATCGTCAATCCGCAGGCCATGCAGGTGCGCCGGTAAGAGTCTCAGGGGCTGCGTCGCCAGGGCCGCTACCCCAGACCCGGGCGGTCGCTCACCGGTCGCGCGGCAGCTTGAGGTCCTTGCCGAGGTCGAAGTCGAAGTCCAGCATGGGCCCCCCCGCAGGCTGGATGGCCGCCACCGCGACTGCAGACG
>DAIMZU010000700.1:0-2055 GCA_036733845.1 Ramlibacter sp. | reverse complement strand
ATCTGACCGTAGTCCCAACCCGCTCACACCCAAGGAGCACACATGTTCACCAAAATCCTGATTGCAAACCGCGGCGAAACCAATTGCCCTCTGGTGCACGCATGAGCGCGACGAGCATCCAGGTTGTTCCTGAAACAAAAGCAGGCAAAGACAATGACACCCTGCTGACGGTACGCGACCTGACGATTTCCTTTCAGACCGACCATGGCGACGTCCCCGTCACGCGCAATATCGGTTTTTCGGTGGCGCCGGGCGAGCGGCTTGGCGTGGTCGGCGAAAGCGGCTGCGGCAAAAGCGTGACCGGACTTGCGCTACTGCGCCTTCTGCCCGCAGCAACGTCCCGCATCTCGGGCGAAGTGAATTTCGAAGGCCGCAACTTGCTGACCTTGCCGGAGCGCCAGATGCGCCCGATCCGGGGGCGGGAAATCGCGATGATCTTCCAGGAACCGATGAGCGCCCTCGATCCGGTGTTCACCATCGGCCACCAGATCGCGGAAGCCTACCTGAGCCATTTTCCGGCGAGCCGGGCTGAAGTGAAGGAGCGGGTGATCGACGCGCTCGACCGGGTCGGCATCGCGCTTCCCGCAAGGCGCTACAACGAATATCCGCACCAGCTCTCCGGCGGCATGCGGCAGCGGGTGATGATCGCGATGGCACTTATCTGCCGTCCCAGGCTGCTGATCGCGGACGAGCCCACGACGGCGCTCGACGTGACGGTCCAGGCGCAGATCCTTAACCTGCTGCGCGACCTGAGCGAGCGCACCGGCACCGCGCTTCTCTTTATCACCCACGACCTCGGCGTCGTTGCCGAAACATGCACCCGCATGATCACCATGTACGCGGGGGAAGTCGTCGAGGACGCGCCGGTGGATGACGTGCTGGTACGGCCGCGCCATCCCTACACCTCCGGCCTGCTGTGCTCGCTGCCGCGCCTGACCGAGCGGCGCGGGGTCCTGCCGTCCATCCCGGGCCGGGTCCCCTCGCCTGCCGCGATGCCGTCGGGCTGCCGGTTCCGTTTTCGCTGCCCGCACGCGATATCGGGTTGCGAGGCCGAACAGCGGATGCAAATGGTGAAAGGCGACACAAGATGCGCGCGCTGCTGGCGCACGGAAGAACTTCAACTGCGCGGAGCGGTGTAATGACGAACGAGCGAACCAACAATGTGCAGGAGCGCCCGCTGCTGGAAGTCAAGGATCTGCATGTAGCGTTCCCGGTGGGGCGGCGTGAAACCCTGAAAGCCGTCGACGGCATCAGTTTTGAAGTCCGGCAGGGAGAGACCTTCGGCGTCATCGGTGAATCGGGGTCTGGCAAGACGACGCTCGGCCGGGCGCTGGTGTCGCTGCTGGCGCCGACGTCCGGTGCCATCCTGTATGACGGGATCGATCCCCGCAGCTTGTCGACCAGGGAACTGCGCCGGCAGCGGCGCGACTACCAGATCATTTTTCAGGACCCCAACGCCGCGCTGAATCCGCGCATGACGATACTCGACAGCGTGATGGAACCGCTGGAAATCAGCGGAAGCGGCAGCAGGAGCGGCAATGAAACCGAAGCGCTGCGCGTGCTGTCGCGCGTGGGCCTGCCGCCCGATATCGCGAACCGGTTTCCGCACCAGCTTTCCGGCGGGCAGAAGCAGCGGGTGAACATCGCCCGGGCGCTGGTGGTGCGCCCGCGCATGATCGTCTGCGACGAGGTGGTCGCGGCACTCGACGTCTCCATCCGCGGCGACGTCCTCAACCTGTTTGCGGAGTTGCAGCGGGAGTTCGGACTGACCTATGTATTCATCACCCACGACCTGTCGGTGGTGTCGCACATCAGCGACCGCATCGGCGTCGCCTACCTCGGGCGATTCATGGAAATGGGCCCGGCCGAGGCGGTGACGGACCGGCCATTGCATCCCTATACCGAAGCCCTGCTGTCGGCAGAGCCGGTCCCGCTGCCGTCATTCATGCGGGCCGACCGCCGGATCACGCTGCAGGGAGAAATTCCCAGCCCGATCTCCCCGCCGTCCGGCTGCCGGTTCCGCACGCGCTGCCGCTACGCGCAAGCGCGTTGCGC
>DAIMZU010000699.1:0-2057 GCA_036733845.1 Ramlibacter sp. | reverse complement strand
CCACCAGCCCGGCCGGCGCAATGAGCGAGAGCGCCAGGGGCGCCGCCAGCAGGCCGAGCACGAAGGCGACGCGCCAGCTCGTGTCGCCTTCCTTGGGCGCCAGCAATCCGCCGAGAATGCCGCTGATGCCGAGGATGCGGCCATTCAGGAGGATGAACATCGCCGAGGCGACGCCCAGCAGGATGCCACCGCCCAGGGAAGCCCAGGGGGTGAAATGGGTCCAGTCGATGGTCATGACTTGCTCCTTTCGCGCTTGCCGGCAGGCCGGCAGAATTGCGCGTACAACGTTTCGATGACGGCCAGGGCCTGGGGGCTGGCCAGCGAGTAGTAGATGTGGCGCCCTTCGCGCCGGGTGTGCACGAGCTCCTCGTCGCGCAGCACCGTCAGCTGCTGGGACAGCGTGGGCTGCTGGATGCCAAGCAGTTCCTCGAGTTCGCCCACGCGGGCCTCACCCTGCGAGAGCTGGCACAGGATCATCAGGCGATCCGGGTTGGCGAGAACCTTGAGCAGCCCGCAGGCCTGGCTGGCGGCCACCTGCATCTCAGCCAGGGGAACGGTCGGGGTCGGTGGTGTAGTGGACATCGGAGAGGCTTGATTTCATATGCGATGTCGATAATATATTGACAGGCAATCTATTTGTCAATAGACTTTCATCGAAATCAAGGAGCAAGCCATGACCGACGCATCGACTTCCCGCCCCCAGGTCCGGGGATTCTTCGACCCCGCGACCTGGACCGTGACCTATGTGGTGCACGACGGCCCGGGAACGCCCGCCGCCATCATCGACCCGGTCCTCGATTACGACCCCAAGTCAGGCCGCACCCGGACCGCCTCGGCCGACCAGGTGATCGCCTTCGTGAAGGAACTGGGTCTGAAGGTCGAATGGATCCTCGAGACGCACGCCCATGCCGACCACGTCACCGCCGCGCCCTACCTGAAGCAGCAACTCGGGGGCCTGACCGGCATCGGGACGCACATCACGACCGTTCAGAAGGTCTTCAAGGGCATCTTCAACCTCGAGCCCGGGTTCCGCCAGGATGGCTCGCAGTTCGACCGGCTGCTCGACGATGGCGACGTGATTCCCCTGGGCCGGTTGCAGGGCGAGGTGATGTACGTGCCCGGCCATACCCCGGCCGACGTGGCGTACCGGTTCGGCGACGCGGTGTTCGTCGGCGACACGCTGTTCATGCCCGACGTCGGCACCGCCCGCGCGGACTTCCCCGGTGGCGACGCGAAGGCACTGTACGCCTCCGTGCGCCGCCTCCTGGCGCTGCCGCCGCAGACGCGGCTGTTCCTGTGCCACGACTACCCGCCCAACGGCCGCGCGGTGGCCTTCGAGACCACCGTGGCCCAGCAGCGCGAGTCCAACATCCACGTGCGCGACGGCATCACCGAGGATGAGTTCGTGGCCATGCGCACAAAGCGCGACGCCGGGCTGGACATGCCGGTGCTGATCCTGCCGGCGGTGCAGGTCAACATCCGCGGCGGGGCGCTGCCCCCGCCCGAGGACAACGGCATCTCCTACCTGAAGATACCGGTCAACGCACTCTGAGATGCCCTTCGGGGACGCGGTCTTGCCCATGCCACTACCATGCGGGCTGGACAGGAGGATCCCCATGAGAGCCAGGTCATTGCAGGACCTGCAAGGCATCCAGCGCAAGCTGAGCCAGGAACGTGAAAGGCTCGCGGCCGAGGCAACGGCACGGCGCGAAGCCGAACGTCGGGCGGAGGCCGAGCGCAACCTGTTCGTGCGCGCGGCGGGTACCGTGCAGCCGCTGCGGGCGCCTGGGCGCGTCCTGCTGCAGGCCGAGCCCCCCGAGCCGCTTCCCGTCCAGCAGCAACTCGACGAGCAGCGCGTGCTGCGTGAGTCGCTCAGCGACGAGTTCGACGCCGGCACCCTGCTGGAGATCGACGATGCGCTGAGCTTCCGGCGGCCGGGCGTGGGGCCCGACGTCACGCGCAAGCTGCGGCGCGGCCAGTGGAGCATCCAGCGCGAGATCGACCTGCACGGCCTGCGGCGCGACGACGCCCGCGAGGCACTGGCCGGCTTCCTGCGC
>DAIMZU010000698.1:0-2061 GCA_036733845.1 Ramlibacter sp. | reverse complement strand
CCCCAAGGACGTCATGTTCGGCTTCCCGGTCACCACCGACGGCGGCAAGTACAAGATCGTCGAGGGCCTGCCGATCGACGCCTTCAGCCAGGAGCGCATCGACAAGACCCTGAAGGAACTGCAGGACGAGCAGGCCGGCGTCGCGCACCTGCTGTGATGCGAGCGCTCCCGCCCGAACCGGCGGGAGCGGCCCGATCCCTGCCACGCCCGTTCCGCCCCCTGCCGCAGCCCTCCTGAACATGCATCCCCGCGACGTCCTCCTCGGTGCCCAGGCGCGCACCGGCTTCCTGCCGGTGGCCGACCACTACAGCGGCGTGGAGGTGCGCATGCGCAAGAGCCTGCAGTTGCAGGCCGAGATGACCCAGGAGTTCGGCGCCTGTGTGTTCGATGTCACCCTCGACTGCGAGGACGGCGCGCCGGTCGGCGGCGAGGCCGAGCACGCCCGCCTGGTCACCGAGCTGGCGCTGGGCGCGCCGCCCGGTGCGCGCGTGGCCGTGAGGGTCCATCCGGTGGACCATCCCGCCTTCGAATCCGACATCGCCACCATCGCCGCAGGCGCCGGTGCGCGGCTGTCGCACATCATGCTGCCCAAGGTCGAGTCGCCTGCCGACGTGGACCGCGCGGCGCGCGCGCTCGATGCCGCTGGCGCCACGACGCTGCCGCTGCACGCGCTCATCGAGTCGCCCGCCGCGGTGCACCGCGCCTTCGACATCGCCGCGCATCCGCGCATCGAATCCCTGAGCTTCGGCCTGATGGACTTCGTCTCCGCCCACGGCGGCGCCATCCCGGGCGAAGCCATGGGCGTGCAGGGTCAGTTCACGCACCCGCTGGTCGTGCGGGCCAAGCTGGAGATTGCCTCGGCCTGCCATGCCCACGGCAAGGTGCCCTCGCACGGCGTGGTCACCGAATTCAAGGACAAGGACGCGCTCGGCGCGGCCGCCCGGCGCGCCGCACGCGAGCTGGGTTTCACGCGCATGTGGAGCATCCACCCGGACCAGATCCGGGTGCTGCTCGAAGCCTTTGCGCCGCAAGAGCGGGACATCGAGACCGCCGCGCGCATCGTCGTGGCCGCCGCAGCCGCCGGCTGGGCGCCCATCAGCCACGACGGAAAACTGGAGGACAGGGCGAGCTACCGCTATCACTGGCAGGTGCTGGAGAGGGCACACCGGACCGGAAGGCAGCTCCCCGACGAGACCCGCGGCTGGTTCCAGCCCCGGGCGGCATGACGTCTTGGAGACAAACCGTTTGAACAAGTCCCTCGTTTTCGCGCTGGTCCTGACCGGGGCTTCCTCGGCCGTGCTGGCGCAGTCCCGGCCCGAGGCGGCGCCTTCGGCGCGACCGGCCGCGCGCGCCTCAGCCCCTGCGGCCAGCGCGCCCAAACCCTCGGACGGCGCGCCAGCGCGCAGGCTGGCTCCCGGGGCCCAGAAGGCGGTCGAGGAATCGACCCCCATCGACGACGATCCGACAGTGCAGCTCACGCCGCAGATGCTCGAGGTCGCCCGCGCCGTCTACGTCGGCGAGATGAAGTGCGAACTCGGCGCGTCGGTCACGGTGCGGGCCGCACGCCGCGAGGGGCTGTTCGTCGTCGTCACGCGCGGCGCTCGCTTCCTCATGCACCCGGTCGAAAGTCGCACCGGTGCGATCCGCCTCGAAGATCCCCGACGCGGCGCGATGTGGCTTCAGCTGGGCAACAAGTCCATGCTCATGAGCCAGAAGCTCGGCCGCCGCCTGGCCGACGAGTGCCAGAGCCCCGAGCAGGTCACGCACGCGGAATACCTCAAGCTCAATCCCGCGCCCAGCCTGCTGGAGGGCCACGGCCCCATGCATGGCCAGGGCCGCGGCCCCGGTCCGATGCACGGTGGCGGCGGTCCCGCCCCGATGCACGGGCAGGGCCCCGGACCCATGCCCGGCCAGGTGCCGCCGCCGGTAGGAGGGCAACCCGCGCCGGAGGCGGCGGTCGCGCCTGCTGTTCCCGGCGCGCCGGCGGACGCCGCGGCGGCACCGTCGGCCACGGCCGTGCCGCCTGTGCCTGAACCCACACCCACACCCGCGCCGGCGCCC
>DAIMZU010000697.1:0-2061 GCA_036733845.1 Ramlibacter sp. | reverse complement strand
ATTGTTTACACCGCCGGAAACGCAGATATGCCCAGGCGATCCGACCGTCACACAGCGTCAGGCTCCTGCATCCACGCCGGGATATCCCGCTGTCCGTTCAGCACGCGCCAGACATCGATATGGTTCGGACGCTCGACGTAAAACACGAGGTGCGGGTAGCGCGTCAGCGGCCATGCGCGTAAGCCCGGCAGGTTGAGTTCATGGGCGTAGCGTGGAGAACCTGTGGCCGGGTGGCGACCGATGTGCCCGTAAGCCTTCTCCAGCGCATCGAGGAAGCCCATTGCCACGGCTTCGCCCGCCTCACTCAGGTAGTAGGCGACGGCCTCGTCCACATCCCAATTTGCCTGCTCACGCGGGATGACTGGCTTGGCCTTCACGACTTGGCAGCGGGTTTGGCAGCCTTGCGCACCCGATCCCGCAGCCCGTCGAAGTAGCTGGCATCAGCGGGGACCGCCGGGGCCGAGGCAGCTCCGGCCAGCAGCAAGCCGCGCAGTTGCAGACGGTCCTGGTCCTTGCGGATCAACTCGCGCACGTACTCGCTGCTCGTGCCATAGCCACGCTGGCTGACCTGTTCGTCCACGAAGGACTTCAGGGTATCGGGGAGAGAGATGTTCATCGTGCTCATGGCGTAAGCGTAGGTTCTTTGGCAAAATTTGGCAAGACCCGTATTCCACCACACCGAAAGAAGGCATCCATGCCCAACCCGAACAACTGCCTGCGCTACTGGGACCTGGCGGACCACATCCGCATCGATGACGCCATCGCCCTGTGGTGTGGCGTGGAGCCTGCCGAGCTCGCCAGTCTGAATTTCGAAACCCAGTGCATGAGCGCCAAGCGGGCCGCGCTGGTCACCGCCCTGCGCACGGAGCGCCTCGAATATGAAGATCTGGGGATCCTCACCGCGCGTGGCCAAGTGTTCAAGGGCGCTCCCATTGACGAGTTGCTGGAGAAGGATCGTCTGGTCATCAACAAGGCCAGCCTGCGCCGCTGGTTCGAGCAACTGCCGTTCGAGGATCGCCCAGCCTTCCTGTTTGACGAGGCCCGCCAAGCGGTGCTTCCCGATGGCAGCCAAGCCGCTGAGATGAACAGCCTGAAGGCAATTGCGCTGATGGCGCACCTGCTGGCCAAGTCCGCCAGCAAATACCAGGTCGGCAACCGCCCGAACGCTTCTGCCATCAGCGAGGCCGTCATCCAGGCGGCCGAAGAGCTGATGCCCTGCGACACGCGCGGCCTGCTGTCCTTCAACAAGAAGCTGGGCGAGGCGCTCAAGCTGTTCGGGCCGGAGATCAATCGGCACCGGACCTGACGATGGATTTTTGAAGTTCAGAAAACCTTTCTGAACTTCCTGTTCGCCAAGTTCGAGGCGAACCACGATGGCGGCATTCCAAATGAACCCGAAGGAATGCCGCCATGCCCAAACGGGCCCGAACATCACACATTGCCAGCACCGCTGATCTGCGTGCTGAATTCTGGCAAGCGCCCGTCGAGGCCTTGCTCGACCGTAAAACGGCCGCCGCTGGCATGGGCTACACCGTCGGCTGACTGGAGTGGTCTGCCACCCACGGCGGCGGCCCCATCCTCACCAAGATCGGACGTACCGTCCGCTATCGCAAGACCGATGTGCTGGCTTGGCTGGAGGCCAACAGCCGCCGCATCGAGCGCACCTCTGAACTCACGGATCGGAGGTGATGGTGAGTGCGTGCATCTCTCCCCCGGACGGAGCAGTAGAGAACGACCGTCACCACCATCACGACCATCACGCGGTCGAGGTGGATGCGGTCGCTAATCCGACACCGACGCCTGACAGCGATCCCGTTGGCGTGATCGAGGCGGCACTGGTCCGTCTGGTGGATGACGTGGGCGTCCTAGCCGAGGAAGACGTGGTGCGCGCCTTCTCCATTCTCAAGGCCACGGACCTGCCCGGCTACTTGCGCCTGCGCCACGCCGCCAAGAAGGCGAACCGTGATTGCTCGGTAACGGTGCTCGACAAACTGGTGCGCGCCGAAATGGCCGGCAGCGATGACGACGCCAGCGCGCTCGATGAACTGGTCGCCTTAGAAT
>DAIMZU010000696.1:0-2065 GCA_036733845.1 Ramlibacter sp. | reverse complement strand
GGTCCAGGGCACCCTCATCGAGCGTGACCCCCTGCAGGTGCGGCAGTGCCCGGGCATGGAGCTGCGACAGTTCTTCGGCCGAAAATGGATTCAAGGTATAGACCTGCGCCCGGGAGAGCAGCGCGTTGTTCACCTCGATGCCCGGGTGCTCGGTCGTGCCGCCGACCAGCGTCAGCAGGCCGGATTCGACATGCGGAAGCAGCGCGTCCTGCTGTGCCTTGTTGAAGCGGTGGATCTCGTCGACGAACAGCACCGTGGCGCGACCCTCGCGGTCGAGCACCGCCTGGGCGTCCTCGATGGCTTGCCGGATGTCCTTCACGCCCGCGAGCACCGCGGAGATGGCAATGAAGTGACTCCCGGTTGCCGTCGCAGCCAGGCGCCCCAGCGTGGTCTTGCCGACGCCGGGGGGGCCCCACAGGATGAAGGAATGCAGCTTGCCGGCGTCGAAGCCCAGGCGAAGTGGTTTGCCTGGGCCCAGAAGGTGGCGCTGACCCACCACTTCATCGATGTGGCGGGGCCGAAGGAGCTCGGCCAGGGGTGGCCGGGGGGAAGCAGTGAACAGGTCCATTCGTGGGCGTCGTGGACCGCACATTACACCGGATCGCACGGACTCGGGGCGACACGCGCTACCGGGTCCCTGCCAGCCCCCCACCGTCATTCCGCGAAAGCGGGAACCCACGCATGCGAGGCCGTCCGCCGGACCCACCGCGCTCCTGGGTCCCCGCGTGCGCGGGGATGACGATCCTCCCGCCGTCATTCCCGCGAAAGCGGGAACCCACGCCAGCAATCACTGCCGCACCACGTCCGCGCCCTTGGGCGGCTGGAAATTGAACGCACTCTCGGACAGCGGCACATTCAGTTCCATTTTGGAAAAAGTCATCACCGACCGCTGCCCGAAGCTGTCGAGTATTTCCAGCACTGCCAGCTGGTTGCCGCGCAGGCCCACCCGCACGTTGCTCACCTGCCCGTCGCGGTTGCGCGGCACGGCCTGGACCCACTGCAGCCCGTCGCGATCGGGCGCGGGCGAAAGCTCGAAGTCCTTGCGCAGGGTTTCCAGGTCGGGCGCCGCGGCAATGAGGGCAGCCGGCGTGGACCCCAGCGCCTGCGCCTGCCGCCGCGCGGTCACCTGGTTCAGGTCGGCGTCGTGGAGCCACAGGGTCTGGCCATCGGCAACGATGGTCTGCTCGAAAGGCTTGCGGTAGACGAACCGGAAACGGTCCGGGCGCTGGAATTCGAAGCTGCCGGTGGAGGTTCTCGCGCGAGGGGCCTGGCCGTCGCGCGCGGGCGCAGTGACCACCTGGGTGAACTCGGCGCGGCCGGTCTTGGCGTTGCGCACGAACTGCTCGAGGGCGTCCAGCCCGCTGGAATGGGCAGGCACGGCCAACGCGGCTGCGAGCACCGCAGCCGGGACGAGTCGGAAAATGAAGGATCGCATGGATGCTTGGGTTCGATCCGCCCGGCGAAGTTCGCAAGCAGATGTAGGGCTACTCTGCCTGGCGGCTGGGCACCAGGATGTCGCGCTGGCCGGCGCCGTTCATGGCGCTGACGAGTCCGGCCTTCTCCATGTCCTCGACCAGGCGTGCCGCGCGGTTGTAGCCGATCTTGAGATAGCGCTGCACGAGGGAGATGCTGGCCTTGCGATTCTTGAGGACGACCTCGACGGCCTGGTCGTACAGCGGGTCCTTCTCGCCGTCGCCACCGTCGCCACCGACGGCACCGCCCTCGTCGTCGACCGTGCCGCCCTCGAGCACGCCCTCGATGTAGTTGGGCTCGCCGCCCTGCTCTTTCAGGTAGGCGACGACACGGTGGACTTCTTCGTCGCTGACGAAGGCGCCGTGGACGCGCACCGGCAGGCCGGTGCCGCTGGGCATGTAGAGCATGTCGCCCATGCCCAGCAGGCTTTCGGCGCCCATCTGGTCGAGGATGGTGCGGCTGTCGATCTTGCTGGAGACCTGGAAGGCGATCCGGGTCGGGATGTTGGCCTTGATCAGGCCGGTGATGACGTCCACGCTCGGACGCTGCGTGGCCAGGATGAGGTGGATGCCGGCCGCGCGGGGCGCATGGG
>DAIMZU010000695.1:0-2078 GCA_036733845.1 Ramlibacter sp. | reverse complement strand
GTACCGATGTGGCCTGGAAACCGGCAGATTCGGGGTGGCGGCGGACGATGGAGCGGTTGACGGTCACGAAATCGTGGCAAAGCTGGGTGGCATGGCAAAGAGCGAAATGAACAAGACATCGAGGACCAAATCCCGGGAACTGGAAGTGCAGGCAGCGGATGGGCGCGCCGACGAGGACGCGGCGCTGTCCGTCAGCCTGAAGGCCCGGCTGCTAGAGCGCCTGCGCGATGCCCGGATCCCGGAAGGGCACAAGCAGGCCGTGCACCTGGCGGAGATCACCGGCCGGGCCTACCAGACCACGCGCCGCTGGATCGACTGCACGGCGCCGGGATTGCCGGACCTCGCCTCTTTCAAGCTGCTGTGCACGGGCATGGACGGCGACCCCTCGTGGCTGTTGGGGCTGCTGGGCGAGAAGCGGTCCCTGCGCCAGGCCCTGGCCCCGACGGAACCCGCCGCCGCGCCGGACGGCGAGCCGGAGGAGTGGGTGCAGGATGTGGCGAGCGAGGTGCGCGACCAGATGTATGGCTGCTGCGCCAGGCGGATGCACGGCGACGATATGGAGCCGGACATCGCAGATGGCGACACGCTGTTCGTCGATTTCGCGGTCACCGAGTTCCGCGGCAACGGGAACTATCTGATCGCCTGCGACGGGCGCGAACTCGTGCGCACGCTCGAATACCGGCCGGGCACGGGCCTGGTGCTGGGCTGTGCCAACACCCGGTATCCGGAGACGGTCATCAAGGACGCCGCCGAAAGCACCCGGCGTCAGCTCAAGGTGCTCGGACGGGTCGAGGGCGTCATCCAGGTCCGCAAGTTCTGGAGGGGCTCGGCGCGGCAGGCGCCGCGCTGACCGCACACCGCCGACTGCGGCGAGGGGCCCCATCCCCGGGGCCGGGGATGGGGCCATGCCCGTGCGCCGCTGCGGTTCAGCTTGCTGCGGCGAGGCCTTCCCACTCGCGGGCCGGCAGCTCGATGAGCTTGCCCCCCAGTTCCTCGAACACGGTGGCCCGGTCGTAGTCCGGGATCTCCTGGCTGAAGTGCGTCACGGCATTCACCAGCCCGTAGCCGGAGAGCTCGCCGCCGCTGACCAGATGGCGCAGCACGCCGGCGCGCTCCCCATCGCTGAGCTCGTAGCGGTTGGCCAGCACCTGCACGCTCTTTGCGGGGTCGCCGCGCAGCTGGATGCCCTGGGTCCGTTGCATCTTGCGGGCCGCTTCCAGGAAGGTCGTTTCGGCCACCACGTCCTGGATGACGTCGCGCACCTTGAGGAAGAACGCCCGGTCGTCTGCGAGGAGCGTGTCTTCCTTGTAGACCTGGACGGCATTGTCCTCCGCGCCCAGTGCCCGCCCGATGTGGGTCTTGCGCAGCGCGCGCTCGGGAACGATCAGCCCGTTGCTGCACAGGACGCGGTACAGCAGCGGCTGCACCGACAGCGTGCCGTGCCCGACCTCGGAGTTGGTGATCGCGATGCCCGCCTGCACGATGTCGCCGGGTGCCATCGTGTAGGCCAGCGGCGGAACCACGACCTTGATGTACATCCTCGTGGGCGTGAGCTCCATCGACTCGAAGCGCACGTCGGGCAGGCCGCCCAGGATCGGGATCACCGCGTTGGCCAGGTCGTAGTTGTCCAACCGCCGGTAGCGGTCGGACAGGAAGGCGCGGGCCTGGCCATCCAGGGTTCGCACCATCTTGTGTCCTTCGTCGCACTGCAGCCAGGTGTTGACGTTGCGATCCAGCAGGTCCTGCTGCTCCGTGCGCATGCGCTCGAAGTACGCATAGGGAATGTTCAGCTTGCCGGCCAGTTGGCGGCGCGCGAGCTCGGTGACGGCGAAGCGGCCGCCATCGGGATGGTCGATGACCAGGCGCGTCTCGCCCTGTCCGTCGGTCTCGTGCCGCATCGCCGACGGGGGCAGCACCAGGTCCTTCTTGGTCTCGAGCTGGCGCGTCAGTTCGCGAGCAAGCTCCTCGAGGGTTCGTCCATTGCGCATTTGAATCTCCAAAGACAAATGCGGGGACGCGCCTCCCCTCGGGGAACGGTCCCCGCGGGGTGGTGAACGAAGCGGCGTTCGCCGCTTCAC
>DAIMZU010000694.1:0-2087 GCA_036733845.1 Ramlibacter sp. | reverse complement strand
GCCCTGACGCTCCGAGGTCTTGGTCAACAGCATTTCCTGGATGATTTCCGGCAGCGTCTTGGCGGTGGACTCCACGGCGCCGGTCAGCGGATAGCAGCCCAGGGTGCGGAAACGCACGCTGATGGTCTTGATGCGGGCTTTTTCCTCTTCCGAGAGGTACTGCAGGATGCGGTCGTCGTCGATCATGATCAGCGTGCCGTCACGCTCGATCACCGGGCGCTCGGCGGCAAAGTACAGCGGCACGATCTCGATGTTCTCGAGGAAGATGTACTGCCAGATGTCCAGCTCGGTCCAGTTGGAGAGCGGGAACACGCGGATGCTCTCGCCCTTGTCGATCTTGGAGTTGTAGATGTTCCACAGTTCGGGGCGCTGGTTCTTCGGGTCCCAGCGATGGTTCTTGTCGCGGAAGGAGTAGACGCGCTCCTTGGCTCGCGACTTTTCCTCGTCGCGGCGCGCCCCACCGAAAGCCGCATCGAACTGGTACTTGTCGAGCGCCTGCTTCAGGGCCTGCGTCTTCATCACGTCGGTGTGCTTGGCGGAGCCGGCGGTGAAGGGATTGATGCCGGCCTTCACGCCCTCTTCGTTGGTGTGCACGATGAGGTTCCAGCCGTGCTTCTTGGCCATGTATTCGCGGAACTCGATCATCTCCCGGAACTTCCAGGTGGTGTCGACGTGCATCAGCGGGAACGGCGGCTTGCCGGGCGCAAAGGCCTTGAGCGCCAGGTGCAGCATGACGGCGGAGTCCTTGCCGATGGAGTAGAGCATCACCGGGTTTTCAAACTCGGCGGCCACCTCGCGGATGATGTGGATGGACTCGGCTTCCAGCTGCTTGAGGTGGGTCAGCCGGTGTTCGGGAAGATTCGCCATGGTGTTGCCTGTGCAGGTTGGGTTTGCGGAGGGGGCGGGTTGGGGGCGGCCATTGTAGCCGCCGACCGCGCCGGCGTGGGACGAACTCTAGGCGCCCTCAGGCATTTATGGAATCATCAGTTTCAAATACGAGCCATAGGCCTGAATCTATGTATCGCCAATCCCTGCTCCGTGCCACCCACCAGCAACTGCGCACCTTCGAGGCCACGGCGCGGCTGTTGTCGATGACCCGGGCCGCCGAGGAGCTGCACATCTCCCAACCCACGGTGTCGCTGCAGTTGCGCGAGCTGGCCGACAACATCGGCCTGCCCCTGTTCGAGCAGCAGGGGCGCCGGCTGCGCCTGACCGGGGCCGGCGAGGAACTGCTGGAGACGGTGCGCGAGGTGTTTGCCAGCTGGGCGCGCTTCGAGTCGCGCATTGCTGAACTCAAGGGCGTGCACCGCGGCACGCTGCGCCTGGCGGCCGTCACCACCGCCGAATACCTGCTGCCGCGCCTGCTCGGCCCCTTCTGTACCGCCTACCCCGGCGTCGAGGTGCAACTGGCGGTGGAGAACCGCGCCACCATCGTCGGCCGGCTGGACAAGGGGCTGGACGACCTGACGGTGATGATGATCCCGCCCGACGACCAGCGCCTGCGCGTGCTGCCCTTCGTGGAAAACCCGCTGGTGGTGATTGCCGCGCGCGGCCACCGGCTGGAGGGCCGGGCCATCACGCTGGCCGACCTGGCCGAGGAGCGCTGGCTGCTGCGCGAGCAGGGTTCGGGCGGCCGGCAGATCGTCGAGGCGCATTTCGCGCGCGAGGGCTTTTCGCCGCGCATCGCCATGGCGCTGGGCAGTAACGAGGCCATCAAGCAGGCAGTGGCCGGCGGCCTCGGCATCACCGCCCTCTCCCGCCATGCGCTGGGCCCTGACCCGGCTCTGGTGGGGCTGGCCGAACTCAGGGTGGCCGGTTTTCCGCTGCCGGGCCGGTTCAGCTTCGTGATGCGCGAAGGACGGCGGCTGTCGCCGGCGGCCGAGGCCTTCCTGGCCTTCGCCCGCGAACAGTTGCAGGCAACGGCGACCAGGGGCTGAAGCCAGCGCATACTCGTCGTCCCCGCGCAGGCGGGGACCCAGTGACGTTGCCTGTGGCGATATTTGCAACCCGATCGGCGCTGAAGCACGTTCGTGGCCGTACATTCGTAGAACGCACACCTGCAAAAGCCGCTGGGTCCCCGCCTGCGC
>DAIMZU010000693.1:0-2088 GCA_036733845.1 Ramlibacter sp. | reverse complement strand
GTTGCGCATGCCGTGCTCGTCGATGTGGCGCATGTCGAAGACCTGCAGGCCCAGCTGGCGGATCGCCTGCTTCTCGTCGGCGTCGACGCTGCGGATGCCGATGAAATCGATGGCGTGGGCATCCAGCGCGGCGCGCTCGCCGCTCCAGCCGACCAGGTCGGCCGGGCCGTGGCCCAGCAGGCAGGCCACCGGCATGCCGTGGATGTTGCCGCTGGGGCTGATGGCTTCGGTGTTGACGTCGGTGTGCGCGTCGAGCCAGACCACGCGCAGGTTGCGCCGCTGCTGCCGGCAATGCCGCGCCACCGCGCTGATGGAGCCGATCGCCAGGCAGTGGTCGCCGCCCATGAGCAGCGGCACGTGGCCCATCGCCAGCGCGGTGGACACGGCCTCGAACACCGCGCGGTTCCACGCCACCACCTCGGGCAGGTGGCGGATGCCGCTGACCGCGGCGCGCCAGGGATTCGGCGGACCGGACAGGTTGCCGCGGTCGATCACCTCGAACCGATGCGCGCGCAGCGCGTCCGCGATGCCGGCCACGCGCAGCGCGTCCGGGCCCATGCCGGCGCCGCGGACGCTGGCGCCCACGTCCGTGGGCGCACCGATGAGGCTGACGGTGTTCATGCGGTCTGGTTCCTCCTGCCGGGGCAGCAATGCGCATTGTGTCGCACGAGCCCGGCCGCGGAGTGCATTGCTACAGGATGCATCCGAGATCACTAAGGCTCAGATCGCATCGGGAGAATGAACCCGAACACGACAACTACCACTGCAGGAGAGATGACATGCTGGCGATGCAATACCGTGGTCCCTACCGCGTGCGGGCGACGCAGAAAGCCGAGCCGCGGATCGAGCACCCCAACGACGCCATCGTGCGCGTCACGCGGTCCTGCATCTGCGGGTCGGACCTGCACCTGTACCACGGGCTGGTGCCGGACACCCGCGTGGGGCACACCTTCGGCCACGAATTCGTCGGCGTCGTCGAGGAGGTGGGCTCCTCCGTGCAGAGCTTGCAGAAAGGGGACCACGTGCTGGTGCCCTTCAACATCTTCTGCGGCACCTGCTTCTTCTGCCAGAAGGAGCTGTACTCCAACTGCCACAACGTCAACCCGGAAGCCACCGCCGTCGGCGGCATCTACGGCTACTCCCACACCGCCGGCGGCTACGACGGCGGGCAGGCGGAGTTCGTGCGGGTGCCGATGGCCGACGTCGGGCCGATGAAGATCCCCGAGGACCTCAGCATGGACGACGCGGTCCTCCTGACCGATGCCTGCCCGACCGGGTACCAGGCCGCGGAGATGGGGGAGATCGCGGAAGGCGACACGGTGGTGGTGTTCGGCGCCGGGCCGGTGGGGCTGTTCGCCGCCAAGTCGGCCTGGCTCATGGGCGCGGGACGCGTGATCGTGGTCGACCACCTGGACTACCGGCTGGAGTTCGCGCGCCGCTTCGCCCACTGCGAGACGATCAACCTGCGCGAGGTCGACGACATGGCCATCCACATCAAGAAGATGACGGACTGGCTGGGCGCCGACGTCTGCATCGATGCCGTCGGCGCCGAGGCCGTGGGCAGCGTGCTGCAGCACCTGACGGGCCGCTTCATGAAGCTGCAGGCGGGCGCGGCGACGGTGCTGCACTGGGCGATCAACTCGGCGCGCAAGGGCGGCACCGTGTCCATCGTCGGGGTCTACGGGCCCACCGGCAACATGGTCCCGATCGGCAACGCGCTCAACAAGGGCCTGACGCTGCGCATGAACCAGGCGGCCGTCAAGCGCCACCTGCCGCGCATCATCGAGCACATCCAGGCCGGGCGGCTCAAGCCCAGCGAGATCATCACGCACCGCATCCCGCTGGAAGACGTGGCCGATGCGTACCACCTCTTCTCCAGCAAACTCGACGGTTGCATCAAGCCGGTCCTGCTCCCGCCGAGCGCGCGCCAGTACGAGCGCCGGCTGCAGGTGCACTGAAGGAGCAGCCGCCATGAGCAACCACCCGGAAGACACCACGGTCTACGTCGAGAAGACCTCGCCCGAGGCGCACCAGCGCAAGCCCCCGGACGGCATCCCCGGCTGGGGCGCCGACCTCGATCCCCAGGCC
>DAIMZU010000692.1:0-2097 GCA_036733845.1 Ramlibacter sp. | reverse complement strand
CTTCCTGCTCGCGCAACTGCGCAAGCGCATCGCTGGCGCCAAGGAAGGCTGGACCGCCATCACCGGCGGAGAGCTTGCGCGCGCGCGCCCCACCGCCGACGCGCTGCGCCAGTTGGCTGATGCGCTGACGCGCCTGCACGCGCCCGCGAGGCCGCTGGCCCAGGGGCTGCAGGCACTGGCCGAGCGCCTGTCCGCCGGCTCCGCGGCGCCTTCGACGGAACTCGCCATGGAGGTGGCCACCACGCTGCTCTATCTCGAGGCCGCCTGGCAGGAACTCGACCTCGACGATGCGGGGCTTGCGCAGCGCAGCGAGCGGCTGGGCGAGCGGCTCGCCCGCGCGCTCGACGGCGGCGCCTCCGAGCCGCTGGAGCCCTGGATGGAGGAGCTTTACCGCCGCGTGAGCGACCGCCACACCATGGGGAGCGTGGTCGGCGAATTGCGCGTGGCGCTCGGCGAACTCGAGCGCGACCTCGATGCCTTCTTCCGGCAGCCGCAGGAGCTGCGGGCGCTGCAGTCGGTCCCCGGCCGCATCGCGCAGATGCGGGGCGTTCTGTCCGTGCTGGGCCTGGACCAGGCGGCGCAGGCCGTGCACGGCATGCGCGGACGGATCGAGGACCACCTCGCGCAGGCCGCATCCGATCCGGCGCTGCGGCTGCCGCCCGCCACGGTGGAACTCCTGGCGAGCAATTTCGGTGCGCTCGGCCTGCTGATCGACATGCTGGACTACCAGCCATTGCTGGCCAAGAAGCTGTTCGTGCACGACGAGGTCTCGGGACTGCTCGAGCCGCTGATGGGTCGGGTCGCGGTCGCGTCGCCCTGGTCGGTGCCGGTAGCGGCCGATGCTGCGCCTGCGCCTGCGCCTGCGCCTGCGCCTGCGCGAGCGCCAGCGCCAGCGCCAGCGCCAGCGCCAGCGCCAGCGCCAGCGTCCGGTGCGGTTGCCGAACCGCCATCCGAGGAGGCGCCAGGGGCGCAGGCCGAAGCCCTTCCGTCCGCCCCGGGTACCCGCGCCGAGGCGAACGCCGCGCCCATCCCCGGGGGCATCGCCGAGCCCTTGCCCGCGCCCGTCCCCGATGTCCTCACCGAGGCCGTCCCCGATGTCCTCACCGAGGCCGTCCCCGCGCCGGTGGCCGAGGCCCCCCGCGACGAGGGGCTGACGCACGACGCGGGCGCCGAGCCGGGGGTGGCCGCGGCACCGCTGCCCGAGCTCCCAGAGGACCTCACCTCGACCGACCTGCAGGAGTCCCCCGCGGCGGCGCCTGCCTGGGAGCTCGAGTCCCTCCTGCCGCCGTCCGAGACGCTGCACGAGCCGCCGACCCCTGCCCTGCCGCCGTTGGCCCTTCCTGCGGCGACGGCCCTGCCAGCCACCCAGGACGAGCAGGACGACGAGCTCCTGTCCATCTTCCTCGACGAGGCACGCGAAGTCGCCCAGACCGCACGCGCTGCCCTCGACGGCTTGCGCAACCAGCCGCTGGACGCAGGTGAACTCGCGGTGCTGCGGCGGTGCTTCCACACCTTCAAGGGCAGCGCCCGCATGGTCGGGCTCCAGGAATTCGGCAATGCCGGCTGGGCGATGGAGCAGCTGCTCAACGCCACGCTCGCCGAACAGCAGCCGGCCGACGCCCAGTTCCTGGCCCTGTGCGGGCGTGCGGTGGAGGGGTTCGAGCGCTGGACCGAGTCCATCGCGGCGCACGATGCCGCCGCGTGGTGGTCCGGGCTGTTCAGCGGTCCGGCGGACGCCTGGCGTGAGCGCCGTGAGTGGCAGCCCTTCGTCTTCCCGGGTGACGACGCCCCTCGGCCCGAGGCATTGCCGTCCGCCGCAGGGGAGGTCGAGGTCATCGAACTCGATGCCGATGCGTTCGAACGGCTGCAGGCGGGTCCGGACCGCTTCGATGGCCTCGAGGCGGCCGAAGTCCCGGCCGAACCGTTCGACGACATCGCGGCGAGTCCGCCCTCGCTCATCGACGTCGCAATCTTCGAAAGTCCCCCGGCGGAGCCCCTGCTCGAACCGGAGCCGGAGCTCGAAGCCGAAGCCCAGCCTGAGCCTGAGCCTGAGCCTGAGCCTGAGCCTGAGCCTGAGCCTGAGCCGGTGCTCGAAGC
>DAIMZU010000691.1:0-2098 GCA_036733845.1 Ramlibacter sp. | reverse complement strand
CTGGATCGAACTCTGACCAAGCGCCAACCGAACGAAAGGATGCGAAGCGAGAAACGAAATCTTCGCCGGATACGCCCGAGTCAGACGCATCAGAAGGCGACTTTCTGGTCGACCCCAGTACACGGGAAGGCGCTGGCGGTCCCTCTTTCGGCCCTGCTGTGAACTTCCACGCAGCGCCCTCATCAATGCAGTCGACGACCAGAGCTGCAGAGTCAGAGGCCTCCCCGGCGTCTCCGCACCTCCCGAAACTGGAGCGGCAAGACAGCGGGGCTATCTCCAATCCAACACTTCACGTGGGCGCACAAAAGCAGTATGCCCCCGCGGCAGGTTTGCCGCTCCCGCCCAAAAAACGCTAGCCACCCGGCACCGGCAACGCCGTCTTATACCGAACCTGCTTCAATGCAAAGCTCGAGCGAATCTTCTCCACTCCCGGGATCGGTGTCAGCTGATTCAAAATAAAGCGCTCCAGCGCCGCGATGTCCGCGACCGCGACCCGGATCAGGTAGTCGCTGTCGCCGGTCATCAGGTAGCACTCCATCACCTCTTCGTGGTCCGCGATGCGCCGCTCGAATTCGGCGAGCGCTTCGCGTGACTGCGACTTGAGGCTGATGTTGATGAACACGTTCAGCCCCAGGCCGAGCAGCTTGGCGTCGGCCAGGGCGACATAGCGCTGGATCACGCCGGCCGCCTCCAGTGCCTTGACGCGTGCCAGGCAGGGCGAGGGCGAGAGGTGGACTCGGCGGGCAAGTTCGACGTTGGTAAGGGAGCCGTCGTCCTGCAGCACGCGCAGGATGCGCAGGTCGGTGGGGTCGAGTTGCATTGCGTGCTTCAAATCCGTAGTTTCTCGGTATTTTATGCGGCAGAGAAGCCGGCCCGTGTGATTTCGAGCACCCCATTTCTTGCCGGACCGCCTAGAGTGGAGGCTCCCCGGAGCCCCGCACGCCATGACCGACCAGAGCCTCAACCGCTTCCTTGCCGCCCCCGAAAGCGGCGACCTCGATCCCCAGGAGACCGCCGAGTGGCGCGAGGCGCTGCAGGCGCTGGTCGAGCGAGAGGGTCCGGCGCGCGCGCGCTTCATACTCGACGAACTGGCGGTCATCGCCCGCGGGCCGCAGGTGGGCTGGTCGCCCGAGCTGGTCACGCCCTATGTCAACACCATCCCGGTCGAGCGCCAGCCCGCATTCCCCGGCGACCTGGCCATCGAGGAGCGCCTGGCCTCGCTGATGCGATGGAACGCGCTGGCCATGGTGGTGCGCGCCAACACCGCCTATGGTGAACTCGGCGGACACATCGCCAGCTATGCCAGCGCGGCCGACCTGTTCGAGGTGGGCTTCAACCATTTCTTCCGCGCCCGCAACGGCGCCCAGGGCGGCGACCTGGTGTTCTTCCAGCCGCACAGCGCGCCGGGCGTGTACGCGCGTGCCTTCCTCGAAGGCCGGCTGACCGAAGATGACCTGGCGCACTACCGCCAGGAGATCACCGCGCCGCAGCAGGGCGCGCGCGGGCTTTCCAGCTATCCGCACCCCTGGCTGATGCCCGACTTCTGGCAGTTTCCGACCGGCTCCATGGGGATCGGTCCGATCAGCTCGATCTACCACGCGCGCTTCATGCGCTACCTCACGCACCGCCAGCTGCTCGACTGCGAAGGCCGCAAGGTCTGGGGGGTGTTCGGCGACGGCGAGATGGACGAGCCCGAGAGCATGAGTGCGCTCACGCTGGCCTCGCGCGAGAAGCTGGACAACCTGGTGTGGGTGGTCAACTGCAACCTGCAGCGGCTGGACGGGCCGGTGCGCGGCAACGGCCGCATCGTCGACGAGCTGGAGAAGCTGTTCCGCGGCGCCGGCTGGAACGTGATCAAGCTGCTGTGGGGCAGCGACTGGGACGGCCTGTTCGCCCGCGACACCACCGGCGCGCTGGCGCGCGCATTCGCCCACACGGTCGACGGGCAGATGCAGACCTTCGCGGCCAAGGACGGCCGCTTCAACCGCGACAACTTCTTCGGCCAGGACGAGGAGCTCGCGCGCCTGGCGCAGGGCATGACGGACGAACAGATCGACCGTCTCAAGCGCGGCGGCCACGACCTGGTGAAGATCCACGC
>DAIMZU010000690.1:0-2100 GCA_036733845.1 Ramlibacter sp. | reverse complement strand
TCATCGCCCGGCGCACCGGTCAGCCGCGGCGCAGCGCCGCCGAGCGCCTGCGCGCACTGCTCGAGGAATTCGGACTGTCCGAACTCCTGTCCCTGCGCTTCCGGCGGCTGCCCGAGGCGGTGGTCGCTCCATGAAGCGGCCGGGTCAACGCCGGGGAGGGCGCTGCCTTCGCGCCGCGACAACGGCCGCGACGGCGCCGATGCCCACGAGCACCAGCACCGCGAGCGCGAGGTACGGCTGCGGCACGCCGACAACGACGGCCACCCACACGATGGCCATCATCAGCAGCAGAAAACCGATCATCCACGTGGCGAACATTTTGGGTTGCTCCTGGACTGAGGAAGTCTGGGCAACCCGGCCCGGTCTGGCTGCCGGACCAACCGCAGCCGCCGCGTCGGAGAGCGCCCCGTCGCACAGGCGCCCCGCCCATGCCGGGCGCCGGGGCTGAGGGTCCACGCCATGGCCCGCCTCCCGCGTCTCGTCGTCCCCGGGCAGGTGCATCACGTGATCCACCGCGGCAACAACCGGCAGCCGGTATTCACCGACGAGGCCGATTACGCCTTCATGCATCGGCTCCTGGTCGAACACGCACGGCAGGAGCGGGTGGCCGTGCACGCCTGGCTGCTGATGGAAAACCACCTGCACCTGCTGGCCACGCCGTCCACGCCCGAAGGGCTCTCGCGCCTGATGCAGGGCGCCGGCCGCGGCTACGGGCGCCACTTCAATGCGCGCACCGGCCGCACCGGCACGCTCTGGGAGGGCCGATTCCGCTGCGCGGTGCTCCAGGCCGAGCGCTACCTGCTCGACGCCATGGTCCACCTCGACCTGCACCCCGTCCGCGCCGGGCGGGTCGACGCGCCGGCGGACTATGGCTGGTCCAGCCACCGCCACTACGTCGGGCGGTGGGTCGACCCGCTGGTCACGCCGCACGCCCTGGCGTGGCAGCTGGGCAACACGCCTTTTGCGCGTGAGGAGGCCTACGCGCTTCGGGTGCAGCAGGGACTGGCACCGGAATTGCAAGCACGCCTGGCGGACTCGGCGCTGCATGGCTGGGCTCTGGGTGACGACGCTTTTCTCAAGGCGATCCAGGCTGACGCCGGACGGCGCGTAAGCCGCGGTCGGGCAGGGCGACCGCGGCGTGTTGATTCTGTCCCCGATAAATAGATGGGGAATTTTGACGTTTATTTAATCGGTATCTGACCCCGATTTTTCTGCTTTTCAAGACTGCTGCGCTGCACTATCCTTGCGCCTCCCCGTAGAAACCCGAAGGAAGAGCCATGGCCACGTCCGCCGAACGCGAATATCTCCAGGAACACGGCCTGTACCAGTCGGCGAACGAACACGATGCCTGCGGTGTGGGCTTCGTCGCTCACATCAAGGGCGCCAAGAGCCACGACATCGTCCGGCAGGCGCTGAAGATCCTCGAGAACCTCGATCACCGTGGTGCCGTGGGCGCCGACAAGCTGATGGGTGACGGCGCCGGCATCCTGATCCAGTTGCCGGACCAGCTCTACCGGGAAGAAATGGCCAGGCTCGGCGTCGACCTGCCACCTCCCGGCGAATACGGCGTCGGCATGGTCTTCCTTCCCAAGGAGCATGCGTCGCGCCTGGCGTGCGAGCAGGAACTCGAGCGCGCGGTCAAGGCCGAAGGCCAGGTGCTGCTGGGCTGGCGCGACGTGCCGGTGAACCGCGAGATGCCGATGTCGCCCGCGGTGCGCGAGAAGGAGCCCATCCTGAGGCAGGTCTTCATCGGCCGGGGCAGCGACGTCATCGTCCAGGACGCCCTGGAGCGCAAGCTGTACGTGATCCGCAAGACCGCCAGCGCCGCCATCCAGAACCTGCACCTGAAGCACAGCAAGGAGTACTACGTTCCGAGCATGTCCAGTCGCACGGTGGTCTACAAGGGTCTGCTGCTGGCCGACCAGGTGGGCACCTACTACCTGGACCTGCAGGATGCGCGATGCGTCTCGGCCCTGGGCCTGGTGCACCAGCGCTTCTCGACGAACACCTTCCCCGAGTGGCCGCTCGCCCATCCCTACCGCTATGTCGCCCACAACGGCGAGATCAACACGGTCAAGGGCAACTACAACTGGATGAAGG
>DAIMZU010000689.1:0-2102 GCA_036733845.1 Ramlibacter sp. | reverse complement strand
GCACGCCAACATCAAGCAGGTGCTGTTCTGGGCCGACAACCCGCAGCACAAGCGCAAGCTGCTCGACCACTGGCTGCGCGACACTTCGATCGACCAGGCCATCGTGTTCGCCAGCACCCAGATCGAGTGCGACGGCCTGGCCAATGACCTGCAGCAGGAAGGCTTCTCCGCCGTCGCGCTGCACGGCGCGCTCAGCCAGGGGCTGCGCAACCGGCGCCTGATGGCGCTGCGCCGCGGCGAGGTCCAGATCCTGGTGGCCACCGACGTGGCGGCCCGCGGCATCGACGTGCCGACCCTCACGCACGTGTTCAACTTCGGCCTGCCGATGAAGAGCGAGGACTACACCCACCGCATCGGCCGCACCGGCCGCGCGGGACGGGACGGCGTGGCCGTCACCTTCGCCGAGTTCCGCGACCGCTTCAAGATCTTCGACATCGAGGGCTACACCCAGCAGCCGTTCACGCCGGACGTCATTCCCGGCCTGGAGCCCACGCAGCGCACCCCGCGCGCACCGCAACGCGGCGAAGGCGGCTTCGGCGCCCGGCCGGGCCGCGGCCCGGGCGGCCCGCGTGGCGGCGGCTTCGCGGGCAAGCGCGCCGCCCCGGACAACCGGGACGGCTACGGCCGCAAGGCTGGCTTCGGCGACTTCGGCGGCGACCGGCGCGACGATCGTCGAAGTGGCGGCGGTGGCGGTGAGGTCCGCTTTGCCGACCCGCGCGGCGGCAACGCCTGGGACAAGCGCCCCGCCAGCGGCTTCGGCCGTCCGGCGCCCGGCGGCGACTTCGGCCGGCCCGCACCCGGCGGCGACTTCGCCCGCCCGGGCAACGCGGGCAAGGTGTTCGTGCCGCGCGACGCCAAGAAGCGCGCGTACAAGCCCGCGCGCTGAGGCGCTGAGCCCCCGCGGCGGCGGGAGGCACAATCACGGGCCGACGTGCGCCCATGAACCTCCACCGCCTCGACCTCGTCTCGCTGTCGCTGTTCAACCTGGTTGCCCGCACGGGCAGCATCAGCCGCGGCGCCGAGCTGGCCTCGCTGGCCCTGGGTGCGGCCAGCAAGCGCATCTCCGACCTCGAGGGCGCGGTGGGCACGGCGCTGCTCGAGCGGCACTCGCGCGGGGTCAAGCTCACCCCGGCCGGTGAAGCCCTTCACCGCCACGCCCAGAAGATCCTCAGCGACGTCGACCAGCTTGCCGCCGACCTGTCCGACCATGCACGGGGCGTGACCGGGGTGGTGCGCCTGTGGGCCAACACCTCGGCGGTGACCCAGTTCCTGCCCGCCGACCTCGCCAGCTTCGCCACGCAGCAACCGGGCATCCGAATCCAGCTCAACGAGGCGGACAGCCGCGAGATCGTCCTGGCGGTGCTCGACGGCCGTGCCGACCTCGGCATCTTCGCCGACCGCACGCCCGCGCTCGGCCTGCAGACCTCTCGCTACCGCCGCGACCGGCTGGTGCTGGTCGTGCCGCCCGGCCATCCGCTCGACGGCCGCGGCCGCGTCGCTTTCGCGGATGCGGCGGGCTTCGATTTCGTCAGCCTGAGCCAGGGCACCTCGCTGGCCCAGCGCCTTGCTCTCGAGAGCGGCCAGGCAGGCCAGCCTCTGCGCATCCGGATCCACGTGCGCAGCTTCGACGCCATGTGCCAGATGGTCGCCGCCGGGCTGGGGATCGCGATTCTTCCCTCGGCCGCGGTGCAGCCGCTGGTGCGGGCACTCGGGCTGCGCCAGCTGGCGCTGGACGCACCCTGGGTCGATCGCGAACTCCTGTTGGGCGCCCGCGATTTCGGCGCCCTGCCCCGGGCCGCCCGCATCCTGCTGGACCACTTCGACGCGCGCCGCTCGGGCAGCCTCAGCACGACTGCGGGGGACGATCTCCCGGGGTAAACCCTGTCCTGGTTTCGCGATCGGCGAAGGCTCGCTTGGCAACAGCCGCATTCCGCGCGCAGGCAGGACTTCCTAGACTCAGGCTCGCATTCCAGCGGCGCGTGCCGCCACCCCATGCGCCTGACCACTCAAGGAGACATTCCCATGCCGATGCAACGCCGCCACCTGATGGCCCTGGGCCTCGCCGCCGCCTGCGGACCCCTCGCCGCCCAGGAGAAGTACCC
>DAIMZU010000688.1:0-2105 GCA_036733845.1 Ramlibacter sp. | reverse complement strand
AGAGCGCCCGCGCCCAGGTGGCGGGCCGAGCCGAGTACGTGGACGACCTGCCCGAGCTGCGCGGCACCCTGCATGCCGCGCCCATCCTGTCGCCGGTGGCGCACGGCCGGCTGCGCGGCGTGGACACCGCCGCCGCGCTGGCCGAGCCCGGCGTGCGCGGCGTGGTCCTGGCCGGCGACATCCCGGGCGACCCGGTGCTGGCCACTTTCGTCCACGACGAGCCGATCTTCGCGCGGGACACCGTGCAGCATGCCGGCCAGGTGATCGGCGTGGTCGTGGCCGACAGCGTCATGGCCGCGCGCCGCGCCGCCCGTCGCGTGCAACTGGACATCGAGCCGCTGCCCGCGGTGCTGGACGTGCGCGAGGCGCATGCCCGCCAGAGCTACGTGCTGCCGCCGGTCGTGGTGCGCCGGGGCGACCCGCAGGCGGCGCTGGCCGCTGCACCCCACCGCCTGCGCGGCCGCCTGGAAGTGGGCGGCCAGGAGCACTTCTACCTCGAAGGCCAGGTGGCCTATGCCATCCCGCGCGAGCAGGGCGGCTGGCACATCCACTCCAGCACGCAGCACCCCGGCGAGGTCCAGCACTGGGTCGCGCACGCGCTCGGCATCGAGAACAACGCGGTGACCGTCGAATGCCGGCGCATGGGCGGCGGCTTCGGCGGCAAGGAGACGCAAGCCGGCCACATGGCCGTGTGGGCGGCGCT
Organism: Ramlibacter sp.; assembly: GCA_036733845.1. GTDB lineage: Bacteria > Pseudomonadota > Gammaproteobacteria > Burkholderiales > Burkholderiaceae_C > Ramlibacter. The sequence goes on along the minus strand of DAIMZU010000688.1, from coordinate 1,402 downwards.
GGCGGCGCGCAAGCTGGGGCGGCCGGTCAAGCTGCGCCTGGACCGCGACGACGACTTCATGGTCACCGGCAAGCGCCACCCCTTCGCCTACGACTGGGAGGTCGGCTTCGGCGCGGACGGCCGCATCACGGGCCTGTCGCTGACCATGCTGGCCAACTGCGGCTTCTCGGCCGACCTGTCCGGGCCGGTGGCCGACCGCGCGATCTTCCACAGCGACAACGCCTACTTCCTGCCGGACGTCGAGATCGCCTCGTACCGCTGCAAGACGAACACCCAGAGCCACACCGCCTTCCGCGGCTTCGGCGGGCCGCAGGGCGTGATCGTGATCGAGGCCATCCTGGGCGACATCGCCCGCCACCTGGGGCTCGATCCGCTGCAGGTGCGCAAGGTCAACCTGTACGGCGTTGAAGACCGCAACGTCACCCACTACCAGATGAAGGTCGAGGACAACATCCTCGAGCCGCTGATCGGCCAGCTGGCGCAGTCCGCCCGCTACGCCGAGCGCCGCGAGGCCATCGCGCGCTGGAATGCGGGCAGCCCGGTCATCAAGCGCGGCATCGCGATCACGCCGGTCAAGTTCGGCATCAGCTTCACCGCCACCTTCTTCAACCAGGCCGGCGCGCTGGTGCATGTGTTCACCGACGGCAGCGTGCAGCTGAACCACGGCGGCACCGAGATGGGCCAGGGCCTGCACACCAAGATCATGCAGCTGGTGGCCGACGAACTGGGCGTGCCCTTCGAGCGTGTGCGCATCACCCCCACCGAGACCGGCAAGGTGCCCAACGCCTCGGCGACGGCGGCGTCCAGCGGCACCGACCTCAACGGCCGGGCGGCGCAGTTCGCGGCGCGCAACATCCGCGACAACCTGGCGGCCTTCGTCTCGGGCCTGGACGGCTGCGGCGCGGGCGCCGTCAGCCTGCGCGGCGGGCAGGTGATCTCACCCAAGGCCACGCGCAGCTTCGACGAGGTGGTCAAGCTGGCCTACGCCAACCGCATCCAGCTGTGGAGCGACGGCTTCTACCGCACGCCCAAGATCCACTACGACAAGACCACCCTCACCGGCCGGCCGTTTTACTACTTCTCGTACGGCGCCGCCTGCAGCGAAGTCGCGATCGACACCCTCACCGGCGAAAGCCGGCTGCTGGCGGTGGACATCCTGCACGACGTCGGCACCTCCATCAATCCGGCCATCGACATCGGCCAGATCGAAGGCGGCTTCGTGCAGGGCATGGGCTGGCTCACCACCGAGCAGCTGGTCTGGAACGACAAGGGCCTGCTGGCCACGCACGCCCCGAGCACCTACAAGATCCCGGCCACCGGCGACATCCCCGAGCACTTCGACGTGCAGCTGTGGCCCGAGGCCAACCCGGAGGACAACGTCGGCGGCAGCAAGGCCGTGGGC